>JBBRJL010000001.1:0-30366 GCA_038219375.1 Chitinophagales bacterium
GCACATATGGAACAGACTTATCAGATTGGGAATGAACCAGTCACCATTGAGCACGATATTCAAGCACTCAAAGCAGGATATTATATCATTGAGTTCAAGAATTTGTCAAATGGAAGGCAATTATTCAAGAAATATGTGTTAAATTAGCCATATTTGTTACAAAAATTTAAATGTACCTAACACATAACGAATAGACTGCAGTCAAAATCATATTTGGGAGTCTGATTTCTTTTTATGAAACGTAGTTAGACTTTTATACATTTAAATAATTGAATATGTTTTTGTGAAAAATTTATTTGAGACGTCGAAAAAAGAGTTTTAAAAGTGGAACGCATTAAATTTCAACATTTTATTGAAAAAAATAATTCCAATTTCTACCTTTCATTAGGAAAATAATAATACCTTTGCGTCTCTTTTTGAAGAAGCGTTGTTTTTCTTCGAGAAAATATCAAAATTTTATTAAATTTGCACATATGCCAACTATAAATCAGTTAGTTAAAAAAGGTAGGGAAAAAGTGGTGGTTGCCAGTAAGTCTAGAGCACTTGATTCATGCCCTCAGAAAAGAGGAGTTTGTACAAGGGTTTATACTACAACACCAAAGAAACCAAACTCTGCACTTAGAAAAGTTGCCAAAGTAAGAATGACGAATGGTATCGAAGTGATTTGTTACATTCCTGGTGAAGGGCACAATTTACAAGAACACTCCATCGTACTAGTGAGAGGCGGAAGGGTAAAAGATCTTCCAGGTGTTAGATACACTATCGTGAGAGGTGCATTGGATACTGCTGGTGTGGCTAAGAGGTTACAAAGCCGGTCAAAATATGGTGCAAAAGCGCCTAAGAAATAATATATCGTTTAAGATCATTATAATAATTTTATCGAAAGATGAGAAAAAGAAAACCAAAAAAGAGAGTAATAGCACCAGATCCAAGATATGGCGATCCAATGGTTACTCAATTTGTAAACAACATGATGTGGGAAGGTAAGAAAAGTGTTTCTTACGCAATATTCTATGACGCTATGGATAAGATAGAAAGTAGAATAAGCGAAAACCCCCATGAAATATGGAAGAAAGCATTGGAAAATGTAATGCCAGCTGTTGAAGTAAGAAGCAAGAGAATCGGTGGTGCAACTTTCCAGATTCCTACCGAAATTAGACCTTCTAGAAGACTTTCTATTGGTATGAAGTGGGTGATCAGATTTTCAAGGGCTAGAAGCGGAAAAGGAATGGCAGAAAAATTATCTGCAGAATTGATCGCAGCAAGCAAAGGTGAAGGTGCCGCAGTAAAAAGGAGAGAAGATACGCATAGAATGGCTGAAGCAAACAGAGCTTTCGCACACTTCAAAGCGTAATCATACTTTTACTGAAGTTTTATTTTTTAATCGATCAATAAAATCTTATAACCATAATCATGGCAAAGGATCTTAAATTTACCAGAAATATTGGTATAGCTGCGCACATAGATGCAGGTAAAACGACCACTACTGAGCGTATTCTTTATTATACAGGAATAAGCCACAAAATAGGTGAAGTTCATGATGGCGCTGCTACCATGGATTGGATGGAGCAGGAGCAAGAAAGAGGTATTACCATTACTTCTGCAGCTACTACTTGTAGCTGGAGTTATCCTACTATACAAGGCAAGCCAACTGATGAAACACAACCATATCATTTTAACATCATTGATACTCCTGGTCACGTCGATTTCACGGTCGAAGTAAACAGATCCTTGAGAGTTTTGGATGGTCTTGTATTCTTATTTAGTGCAGTAGATGGTGTTGAACCACAGTCTGAAACTAACTGGAGACTTGCAGAAAGATACCGTGTACCAAGTATCGCTTTCGTTAACAAAATGGATAGATCTGGTGCAGATTTCTTTAATGTAGTAAACGATATAAAAGAAAAATTAGGTGCTAATGCTATTCCACTTCAAGTTCCAATCGGAGCAGAAGAGAAATTCAGAGGTGCTGTAGATTTGATTAGTAATGTTGCCATGGTATGGAATGATGATGACCAAGGCATGACTTACAAAGAAATAGAAATTCCAGCCGACATCGCTGATACTGTCATTGAATATAGAGCAAAACTTATCGAGGCAGTAGCTGAGTATGATGTTGAATTAATGGAAAAGTTCTTTGAAGATCCTGATTCAATTACACAAGATGAAATTAAAGCAGCTGTTCGTACAGCAGTAATGGATCTTGCATTTACTCCGGTAATGTGTGGTTCAGCTTTCAAAAATAAAGGTGTTCAAGCAGTTTTGGATGCGGTTTGTGCATTCTTACCATGTCCATTGGATGTAGATGCTATTACTGGTATCAATCCGAAGACAGAGAAAGAAGAGCAAAGAAAACCATCCGTAAACGAGCCATTTGCAGCACTTGCTTTTAAAATCGCAACTGACCCTTATGTAGGTAGGTTAGCATTTATGAGAGTTTATTCAGGTGGGTTGGATGCTGGTTCTTATGTTTTGAATACAAGATCTGGTAATAAAGAAAGAATTTCTCGTCTTTATCAAATGCATGCTAACAAGCAAAATGCTATTGATAGAGTAGAAGCGGGTGATATCGCAGCAGGAGTTGGATTTAAGGATATCCGTACTGGAGATACCTTATGTGACGAAAGCAAGCCTATCGTATTGGAAAGTATGGTATTCCCTGAACCAGTTATCGGTCTTGCGATTGAGCCTAAAACTCAGAAAGATCTTGATAGGCTAGGTATGGCATTAAACAAACTTTCTGAAGAAGATCCGACATTCAAAGTAAAGTATGACGAAGAAACCAACCAAACTGTAATCAGTGGGATGGGTGAGCTTCACTTGGAGATCATCGTTGACAGACTTAGAAGAGAATTCAAAGTTGAAGTTAATGAAGGTGCACCACAAGTAAATTACAAGGAAGCATTAACAGCTAGCGTAGAGCACACAGAAAGATTGAAAAAGCAATCGGGTGGTTCGGGTTTATTTGCACAGATGTCTTTTGAATTAGGACCTGCGGATGAGAAGTTTTTGGAATCAGAAGATTTTAAATCTGGTAAAACGAAACTTCAGTTTGTTAATGATATTTTCGGTGGATCAGTACCTAAGGAATATTTTGCATCAATCGTAAAGGGATTCACATCTATGATGGATAATGGTATCCTTGCTGGTTACCATATAGATAGTATGAAAGTAAGATTGTATGATGGTCAGACCCACGCAGTGGATTCAAAACCATTGGCTTTCGAATTGTGTGCAAAGGAAGGGTTTAAAGAAGCATCAAAGAAATGTAATCCCGTGTTACTTGAGCCTATTATGAAGTTGGAAGTAGTTTCTCCCGACGAGTATGTGGGTTCTGTGATAGGTGACCTTAACAGAAGAAGAGGATTACCAAAAGGTCAGGATACTAGGTCAGGTGGTGCCGTAGCAATACAAGCAGAAGTGCCTTTGGCAGAGATGTTTGGTTACGTGACGCAGCTTAGAACGATTACTTCAGGTAGAGCATCTAGTAGTATGGAGTTCAGTCACTTCTCACCAGCGCCTAAGGGAATAGCTGATGCAGTGATAGAAAAAGCAAAAGGTTCAAAAGTTTAGAATTTTTTTTTAAAATAATGTTAAAATATTTTTTAATTAGGTAAAGATTACTATCTTTGCGCCCTCTTAAAAAATAGAGATAATAATAACAACAGGTCATGAATCAAAAAATCAGGATAAAACTCCGTTCTTACGATCATAATTTAGTAGATAAAAGTACTGAAAAGATTGTTAAGACGGTTAAAAACAGCGGTGCTGTTATTTCCGGTCCGATTCCGCTGCCAACTGAGAAGGAAGTATTTACGGTATTGCGCTCCCCGCACGTAAATAAAAAATCTCGTGAGCAGTTCCAGCTAAGGACCCATAAAAGAGTCATCGAGATTTTTACGCCTACCCAAAAGACGGTAGATGCACTTTCGAAGCTTGAGCTTCCAAGTGGTGTAGATATTCAGGTTAAACTCACTTAATCGCTGGATTTTATTTTTTATTTTTAGATTCTGAAGTATTGAGGTACTAGACTCTAAAGTCTTATGTCTTTAGTTTAAAAATTTAATCATGAACGGATTAATAGGAAAGAAAATTGGTATGACCAGTATTTTCGATTCTGCTGGCAAGAATATTGCTTGCACAGTAATCGAAGCCCTACCTAATGTTGTCACTCAGGTGAAAACAAAGGAAATTGACGGATACGATGCTATTCAGTTAGGATATGGTGAAGCGAAGGTAAAGAATACTTCGAAAGCGCTTTTAGGGCATTTTGATAAAGCAAATACTACACCTAAGCGTGAAGTGGTAGAATTCAGAGATTATCCTGTAGCCAAGGCGTTGGGTGAAGAGATCGCATTAACAGAAATCTTCACAGAAGGTGAGAAAGTAAGTGCTGTAGGTACATCCAAAGGTAAAGGTTTTCAGGGTGTCGTAAAGAGGCATCATTTTGCGGGTGTTGGACAAGCAACCCACGGTCAGCATAATAGACTTAGAGCTCCTGGTTCCATTGGTGCATCATCATGGCCTTCGAGAGTTTTTAAAGGAATTAAGATGGCTGGACGTATGGGCAATGATCGAGTCAAGACGAAGAATTTGAAAATAGTAAAACTTTTACCGGAAGCAAATCTGATCCTTATTCAGGGTTCAGTACCGGGTCATAAAGGTTCTTTCATAATCATTGAAAAGTAAGGAATATGAAACTCGATGTATTAAATATTCAAGGTAAAAGTACGGGTAGATCAATAGAGTTGCCTGAAGGTATCTTTGGGATAGAGCCCAATACTCATGCGGTTTATTTAGCTGTAAAGCAATTTAATGCTGCTCAGAGACAAGGTACACACAAATCCAAAGAGAAGTGGGAAATATCTCGCTCAACTAAAAAGATTAAGAAACAAAAGGGTACTGGTACGGCAAGAGCGGGTTCTGCAAAGAGTCCTGTCTTCAGAGGTGGTGGTAGAACTTTCGGGCCAGAGCCTCGTAACTATACCTTTAAGTTAAATAAAAAGGTAAAAGAACTTGCACGTTATTCTGCATTTTCTGATAAGGTTGCAAACACATCATTGATCGTAGTTGAAGACTTTAGTTTCGCTTCACCTAATACTAAAGAGTACATGAAAGTGCTTACAAGTCTTGATGTGACGGGCAAATCTATATTACTTACTTCTGATTACAACAATAATGTATTTTTAAGTAGCAGAAATTTACCGAAGGCTAAAGTGGTGAATGTTAAAGATGTGAATACTTATGAGCTTATAAATGCTGATATTTGTATTATTTCTGAAAATTCAGTGAATCAGTTGAAAGCTTCTTTCGAACAACAATAAAATTGATCCGAGATGTCAAATAATATTTTAATAAAACCAATCATATCTGAGAAATCAGAAAAATTGACAGGAAAGGTTAATCAATACACCTTTATAGTAGACAAGAAGGCGAATAAAATCGAAATCAAGAAGGCTGTAGAGTTGATGTTTACCACAAATGTGATAGCGGTGAATACAGTAGTTATGCCAGCTAAACTAAAGTCAAGAAATACTAGATCAGGTGTAATTAAAGGAAGGGTAAGTGCTTACAAGAAAGCATATGTGACGCTTGCTGAAGGTGAAGAACTTGACATTTACGGAAGTTCTGAAGATTAATAGCTTAAACAGTTAAAAGCAAAAGAAATGGCAATTAAAAAGTTTAATCCAATCACTCCGGGCTTACGTCAGAAAGTTAATGTAAGTTATGCTGAGATAACAACAAATGTTCCTGAAAAGAGCCTTACAGTTGGTATTCACAAAAGTGGTGGTAGAAATCATGACGGTAAGATGACCATGCGCCAAATAGGTGGTGGTAATAAAAAGAGATATAGAATTATCGACTTCAAGAGAGATAAGGAAGGGATTCCTGCTAAAGTGTCTTCTATTGAATACGATCCAAATAGATCTGCATTTATAGCACTGTTAGTTTATGCTGACGGTGAGAAGAGGTATATAATAGCTCCGGACAAGATTAAGGTAGGTGATGCAATTATGTCTGGTAAGACGGCAACGCCTGATAACGGTAATGCATTATATTTTTCTGAAATCCCATTGGGTTCTGATATACACGCTATTGAAATGGCGCCTGGTAAGGGAGCCGCTTTAGCTAGGAGTGCGGGTACTTACTGCACTATGATGGGCAGAGAAGGTAAATATGCAATTGTTAAATTACCATCAGGTGAAGTAAGAAGAGTATTATTGACTTGTAAAGCAGTTATGGGTAGAGCATCTAACCCAGATCACGGTCAAGAAGTGTTTGGTAAAGCAGGTAAGACACGATGGTTGGGTAAGAGGTCTAGAGTTAGAGGTGTAGCGATGAATCCTGTAGATCACCCGATGGGTGGTGGTGAAGGTAGAGCATCTGGAGGTCACCCTAGGTCTAGAACTGGTATCATGGCGAAAGGACAAAAAACCAGAGATGTTAACAAAGCATCTTCAAGGTTAATCATATCTAAACGTAAGAAGTAACAAAGTAATATAATAGCATTATGGCTAGATCAATTAAAAAGGGACCTTATATTCATTTTAAGCTTTTAGAAAAAGTAGTAAAAGCTGGTGAATCTAATAAAAAAACAGTTATAAAAACTTGGTCGCGTGCATCAATGATTATTCCTGATATGATAGGGCTTACCATGGCAGTTCATAATGGTAAAACATTTGTGCCTGTTTTCGTGACAGAAAATATGGTTGGTCATAAGTTAGGGGAGTTTTCACCAACACGTACCTTTAGGGGACACGGCGGTAAGAAATAATATTAATAAAGTTAAGCGAATCGCATAAATATATTTAGAATGGAGGCACTTGCGAGATTAAGGAATTGTCCTATGTCAGCCCGAAAGATGAGGTTGGTAGTAGATAACATAAGAGGTAAATCAGTAGATGATGCACTGAATATCCTTAAGTTTACTAATAAGGAAGCAGCAATATGGTTGGAAAAGGTAGTTTTATCTGCTATATCTAACTGGGCTAATAAGTCGGAGTCACTTAGTCCTGAGGATTATAAGCTCTTTATCAAAACTGCTTTCGTAGATGGAGGTCCTGTTTTAAAGAGATTTAGACCTGCACCGCATGGTAGAGCTCATAGGATAAGAAAGCGTATGAACCATGTAACAATTGTGGTGGAGAATAAAGTAAAAATTGAAGAATAAATAATTAATAAAACATCAGTTTCATGGGTCAAAAGACAAATCCAATAGGTAACAGACTAGGCATCATCAGAGGATGGGATTCTAGTTGGTTTGGTGGAAAAGAGTTTGGTCAAAAGGTAGTTGAAGACGAACAAATAAGAGTTTATTTACATGCTCGTATTCAGAAGGGTGGGATCTCAAAGATAGTAATAGAGAGAACACTCAAGAGAGTTACCGTGACTATTCATACTTCTAGGCCTGGTATTATTATTGGAAAGGGTGGACAGGAAGTTGATCGTGTAAAAGAAGAATTAAAGAAGTTAACTTCTAAAGATGTTCAGATCAATATCATCGAAATCAGGAAACCTGAGATGGATGCAGCTATAGTTGGAGAGACCATTGCTAAACAGATTGAGTCTAGAATTAATTATAAGAGGGCAATAAAGATGGCTATTCAGGCGGCTATGAGAGCTGGTGCTGAAGGTATCAAGGTAAGAGCAAGTGGTAGATTGAATGGTGCTGAGATGGCTCGTAGCGAAGAATTCAAAGACGGTAGAACGCCTTTGCATACTTTTAGAGCTGATATAGATTATGCTATTAAGGAGTCACTTACTGTGTATGGTAAGATAGGTATTAAAGTGTGGATCTGTAAAGGTGAAGTACTAGAGAAGAGAGATTTGTCACCAAATGCAAACGTAGGAAAAGGAAACTCTGAAGGTGGTTTCAGTTCTGACAGTCGTGGTGGTGATAGAGGTGGAAACGATCGTAGAGGCGGTGGTAATGATAGAAGAGGTGGTAATGATCGTAGAGGCGGTGGAAACGACCGTGGAGGAGATAGAACTGGAGGCGGAGATCGCAATAAAAAAAGATAAGCATTAATTTGTAAAAATGTATTACCTTTGCGCCACTTTTGGAATAGGGTAGTTATTTAAATATTAAAAGATATGTTACAACCAAAAAGAACGAAGTACAGGAAGCAGCATAAGATGAAAACCAAAGGTATCGCTATCAAAGGTGGTACTATATCGTTCGGTTCCTTTGCACTTAAGTCCTTGGATATTGGTAGAATAACCAACCGACAGTTGGAATCTGCTAGGATAGCGATGACTCGTTATATGAAGAGGGAAGGAAAAGTTTGGATAAGGATATTTCCAGACAAACCTATCACTAAGAAACCGCAGGAGGTTCGTATGGGTAAGGGAAAAGGTCCCTTAGATCACTGGGTAGCAGTGGTCAAGCCTGGTAAAATAATGTTCGAAATCGATGGTGTTCCTTCTGAGATTGCAGTAGAGGCATTAAGATTGGCGGCTCAAAAGTTACCAGTTCAAACAAAGACGGTTGTAAGGGTAGATTATAGCGAATAATAAAAGTATAGATGACATGGCATCAAAGAAATTTATAGAGCTTCAAGGTATGACAGTAGAGTCAATCCATGAAGAGTTAAAGCAAGCACAGTCTGATTTAGGTAGGATGATGTTTGATCACGGTTCAAAAGGGTTAGAAAATCCTTTAATGCTTGGTGAAACTAAAAAAGATATCGCCAGATTGAAGACAGAACTCAGGTCAAGAGAGGTTAAAGCAATGTCGCCAGAAGCTTTAGCTAAGAGATCTAGAATGAGATTAAGAAGAAAGTAATAACTTATAAAATTTAAGTCCAATGACTGACAATTTATTAAATAAAGTAAGAATAGGTGTGGTAGCCAGCTCAAAGATGGATAAAACAGTTACTGTTTTGATCGAGAGAAAATTGAAGCACCCTATTTATGGGAAATTCGTTAAGAAGTCCAAGAAGTTTTTTGTCCATGACGAAAAAAATGAATGTACCGAAGGCGATACTGTAAAAATAACAGAGACTAGACCTATCAGCAAGAATAAGAGCTGGAGATTAGTTGAAATTTTAGAAAAAGCGAAATAACTAATAAATATAATTAGTCATGATCCAACAAGAGTCGAGATTAAAGGTAGCTGACAATAGTGGTGCGAAGGAGGTCCTTTGTATCAGGGTACTAGGTGGTACTCGTAGAAGGTATGCTTCTGTCGGGGATAAAATTGTGGTAGCTGTTAAATCTGCTACCCCTAATGGTATCAAGAAGGGTACGGTTACAAAAGCAGTAATTGTGCGTACTTCGAAGGAAATCAGAAGGAAAGACGGTTCGTACATCAGGTTTGATGACAATGCAGTAGTATTGTTGAATGCAGCTGATGAGCCGAGGGGTTCTAGGATTTTTGGGCCTGTTGCGAGAGAGTTAAGAGATCGTGATTATATGCGTATTGTTTCATTGGCACCAGAAGTGCTATAATCTTTAAATTTAGTAATATGCCTACTTCAAAACGTTTCGCTCCTAAATTGAGCATTAAAAAGGGTGATAAAGTACAAATTATAGCTGGCTCTAATAAAGGGGAGTCTGGTGAGGTTAAGCAAGTATTCCCAAAATTAAATAGGGCAATTGTTGACGGACTTAATTTAGTAAAGAAACATACTAAAGCCACGCAGGATAACCCTGGTGGTATAAACGAAATCGAATCTCCTATACATATCTCTAACCTTATGGTTATTGATCCTACATCAGGTAAGCCTACTAGAATAGGTCGTAAATTGGTGGATGGCAAATTAGTGAGGTTTTCTAAAAAATCAGGTGAAATTATCAAGTAATGAGTTATATTCCAAGGCTTAAGACAAAATACAATTCAGAGATTGTACAAAAACTTTTCGAACAGTTTGGTTACAAGAGTGTAATGCAAGTTCCAAGGTTGTTAAAAATATCTGTTAATCAGGGTGTTGGTTCTGCAACACAAGATAAAAAGCAGGTGGACAATGCTGTAAACGAAATGACCACTTTTACTGGTCAGAAAGCTGTAGCTACCATTGCATCTAAATCTATCTCAAACTTCAAGTTGAGAGAGTTTATGCCGATTGGTGCTAGAGTGACGCTTAGAGATCGTCAAATGTATGAATTTCTTGACCGTTTATGTACGGTAGCATTGCCACGTGTAAGAGATTTTAAAGGTATCAACGATAAAAGTTTTGATGGTAGAGGTAATTATTCTTTAGGTATTAAAGAGCAAATTATTTTCCCTGAAATTGATATCGACAAGGTAAGTAAGATCACTGGTATGGATATTACTTTTGTGACATCTGCTAAAACTGATGCCGAAGCAATTGCCTTACTTAAGGAATTGGGATTACCATTTAAAAATCAAAAGAATTAATTGCAATGGCAAAAAAATCAATAATCGCAAGAGAAATAAAAAGAGAAAAGCTTGTAGCAAAATTTGCTGATCTTAGGAAAAAGCTTAAGGATGCCGGTGATTATGAAGCTTTAGATAAACTTCCAAGAAATTCTTCTAAAGTACGTTTACACAACCGTTGTCAGCTTACTGGTAGGCCAAAGGGTTATATGAGAAGGTTTGGTATAAATAGAGTTATGTTTCGAAAAATGGCCAATGAAGGGTTAATACCTGGTATAACTAAAGCCAGTTGGTAACATTAATTAATAGTAGAATAATTTAAGATGATAGTAACAGATCCAATAGCAGATTATCTAACAAGAATCAGAAATGCTCAGCAAGCTGGTCATAAAGTTGTGGAGATTCCTTCTTCAGGTTTGAAGAAGTCAATCACGGAAATATTGTATGAGAATGGTTATATCCTGAAATACAAGTTTGATGATGCAGCTGGGAAGCAAGGGATAATAAGCATAGCATTAAAATATGATGTCTTGACCAAAAAGCCGGTGATTCGTGAATTAGGTAGAATATCTAAGTCAGGTCTAAGGCAGTATGCTGGTGCAACAGAAATACCTAAGGTTATTAACGGTCTTGGTATTGCGATAGTGTCTACATCAAAAGGGTTGATGACAGATAAGCAAGCGAGAAAGGAAAATGTTGGCGGTGAATTACTCTGTTACGTTTATTAATTTTTAAATTTTTATAGTCATGTCAAGGATAGGAAAAGCTTTAATAAATATACCTTCCGGAGTATCTGTAGATATTTCAAAAGGAAATTTGGTCACCATCAAGGGTACTAAAGGTACTTTGTCAGAACAGGTGAATCCTGATTTGACTGTTAAATTTGAAGATGGTGTATTAGTAGTAGAACGTCCAACTGATCAAAAGCGACACAGAGAGGCACATGGTCTTTACCGATCATTAATTAATAATATGGTTATTGGTGTTTCTACAGGTTTCGTAAAAAGAATGGAGCTTATAGGTGTAGGTTTTAGGGTTAGTAGTACTGGAAATATGCTAGAGCTGTTGTTAGGATTTTCTCACCCAATTTACTTTCAAATTCCTAGTGAAATTATCCTTACTACCAAAATGGATAAGGGAGAGAGTCCTACTATTATTTTGGAAGCTGCTGATAAGCAATTGTTAGGCCAAGTGTGCGCAAAGATAAGAGCATGTAGAAAGCCAGAACCATATAAAGGAAAAGGTATTAAGTTTGCTGGTGAAATCATCAGAAGAAAGGCTGGTAAGACATCAGGTAAGAAATAATAAATAGATAAATCCTAAGCTGTTTAAGATGGATAGTAAGTTATATAATAGGACGAGAGTCAGATTTAGAATCAGAAAGAAGGTAAGTGGAACAAGCACTAAACCAAGGTTATCTGTATTCAGAAGTAATAAAGAAATATATTGTCAATTAATTGATGATGTTAACGGTGTTACGCTTGCAAGTGCCTCTACAAAAGGTATCGCTAAAGTAGGTAATAAAGTAACTCAGTCTTCCGAAGTTGGGAAATCAATCGCTGCCAAAGCTAAAGCTTTAAGTGTGGAGAAAGTTGTTTTCGATAGAGGTGGATATCTTTACCACGGTCGAGTTAAGTCTTTAGCTGATGGAGCTAGAGAAGGTGGGTTAATTTTCTAAATAATATCAATTATGTCAACACCAGTTAGAGTAAATCAAGGAGAACCAGAATTGAAAGAGAAGTTGGTTAACTTAGCAAGAGTTGCTAAAGTTACCAAAGGGGGTAGAACTTTTAGTTTTTCTGCTTTAGTAGTAGTAGGAGATGGAAATGGTTCAGTAGGTCATGGTTTAGGTAAAGCTTTGGATGTTTCTGAATCTATTCAAAAAGCTGTTCAGGATGCAAAGAAGAATTTAGTTAAAGTATCTCTGAATAAAGGAACAGTTCCTCACGAGCAGAAAGGAAAGTATGGTGCAGGTAAAATTTTGATTAAGCCGGCAGCTGATGGTACAGGGGTTATAGCAGGTGGTGCTATGAGAGCAGTACTTGAAATGGCTGGGGTTCATAATTGTCTTGCCAAGTCTCAAGGATCATCCAATCCCCATAACGTGGTAAAAGCGACAATAGATGCACTATCTAAAATGAGAAATGCACATGAAGTAGCTAAAAATAGAGGAGTATCTTTAAGTAAAGTGTACGAAGGATAATAAATATAAGCATCAATGGCAAATATTAAGATAACACAAGTTAAAAGTACAATAGATAGGAGTAAACGTCAGAAGGCGACTATGATTGCCTTAGGAATTAAAAAACTCAATGGTTCTGTTGTAAAGGAAGCGACACCTCAGATTTTGGGGATGGTTGCTAAGGTTCAGCATCTAATTGTAGTTGAAGATATTTAATTGTTTCAACTAATTAAGTAATACGTAAATATTTACAAATGAAATTGCATAATTTGACTCCAGCAGCGGGTTCAGTTAAATCACAGAAGGGAAGAATCGGTAGAGGTGAAGGTTCTGGATCAGGTGGGACAGCTGGTAAAGGTCATAAAGGAGCGAAGTCTAGGTCAGGTTATTCTAGTAAAAGAGCTTTCGAAGGTGGACAAATGCCTTTGCAAATGCGTCTTCCTAAAAGAGGGTTTAAAAACATTAATAACATAACTTATGTGGCTATTAATGTGTCTAGGCTTCAGGAAATCTTTGATAATTATGGTTTGACAGAGATTACGAAGTTGGCTTTGTATAATGAAGGAATCATCAATAGAGGGGATAAGATTAAAATTCTTGGAAATGGTGAGATTAGTGTTAAACTTAATGTTAACGTAGACGCTTTCTCTGCAACTGCTAAGGCCAAAGTTGAGGCAGCAGGCGGTACTATTAACGCTTAATATTTTTAGAAAATGAACAAGTTTATTGAAACCTTAAAAAATATATGGAGTATCAAGGAGTTGAGAGATAGGATTCTTTTCACTGTTTTGATATTAGCAGTTTACAGGTTAGGTTCTTTTATAGTTTTACCTGGTGTTAATTCATTAGCATTGGAAGCTGGTAATTCTGGAAGATCTGCATCTGATCTTTTGTCCTTAATAAACACGTTCACTGGTGGTGCCTTTAATCAAGGCTCTATTTTTGCGCTTGGTATTATGCCCTACATTACTGCATCTATAATAGTTCAACTACTAGGTTTTGCAGTACCTTATTTTCAGAGGTTGCAACAAAAGGAAGGTGAGTCAGGTCGTAAGAAAATCACGCAAATCACTAGGTTTTTAACTTTATTAATTACATTAGTTCAGGGTGGCGGTTATTTGGCCTTTTTAAGGAGCACTGAGGGCGCAATTGATCCTAATATAAGTGATAGTGTCTTTTGGTTTAGTAATATGATTATTTTGGCTACGGGTACAATTTTTGCAATGTGGTTAGGTGAGAAGATCACTGATAGAGGTATTGGTAATGGTATCTCGTTGTTGATCATGGTAGGTATAATTGCAAAACTTCCTGCGTCTTTTATTGCAGAAGTACTGAGTAGAACTGATGGTAATGGATTGATTCCTTTAATTTTAGAATTAGTTTTCTTCTTGTTTGTCGTAATTGCTACTATTCTTATTGTACAAGGGGTTCGTAAGATTCCTATTCAGGCTGCAAAGAGGATGGTTGGTAGGGCATCTGGTGATATCGCAGGTGGCGCAGGAAATGATTTTATAAATCTAAAGTTAAGTGCAGCAGGTGTAATGCCAATAATTTTTGCACAGGCCATAATGTTTCTTCCGCTTACAGCAGCTCAATGGGCATCCCAAGATGGAGCGCAGAGCGATTTATTATTAAGTTTGAATGACTGGAAATCTTTCCCATATAATTTATTATTTTTCTTACTCATTGTGTTGTTTACTTATGTCTACACAGCGTTGATAGTAAATCCACAACAGTACGCAGAGTATTTAAAAAGACAGAATTCTTTTATCCCAGGTATAAAGCCAGGTGAGGATACGCAGAATTATATTGATACTTTGACCACTAGAATAACGTTACCAGGTGCTTTGTTTATTGGCGCAATTGCCATACTGCCAGCTTTAGTTGCTGTAGCAGGTGTAACTGATTCGTTTGCGATCTTTTTTGGTGGAACTTCCTTATTGATTCTGGTAGGTGTAGTATTGGATACTTTACAACAAATTGAGAGTTATCTTTTGATGAGAAAGTATGATGGTTTAGTAAAGTCAGGTAGAATACAAGGAAGAGGAAACCAAGGTATTACCATTGGTGCAGGAATGTAATAAGATATGATCTATTACAAGACTGATGAGGAGATAGAATTAATGCGTGAGAGTAATTTGCTTGTAAGTAAAACTTTGGCGCATGTAGCAGGATTACTAAAAGTAGGAGTCTCAAGCAAAAGTGTTGATAAGGAAGCTGAACAATTTATAAGAGATCATGGTGGAATTCCTGGTTTTAAGGGTTATAGAGGTTTTCCTTCAACATTGTGTATGTCTGTAAATGATGCTGTTGTACATGGTATTCCAAGTGCTTTAGAATATAAAGATATAGATGTAGTTTCAATAGATTGTGGCGTTATTCTTAATGGATTTTATGGTGATGCAGCTTTTACTTTTGCTTTTAAAAATGCAGGTGAGAAAGTTGAGCGTCTTCTTAGGGTTACTAGGGAATCATTAAGCAAGGGAATTTCTGTTGCTCTAGTTGGAAATAGGATTGGAGATATAAGTCATGCTATACAACATTTTTGTGAAAGGGTTAATGGGTTTGGAATAGTCCGTGAGTTGGTGGGTCATGGTGTAGGCAGAAATCTTCATGAGGATCCAGAAGTTCCTAATTTTGGCTTAAAGGGTAAAGGCCCTATGCTAAAAGATGGAATGGTTATTGCGATTGAGCCTATGGTTAATATGGGTCATCGTAGTGTCAAGCAGAAAAATGATGGGTGGACCATAGTAACGAGAGATGGAAAAGCTTCAGCACACTTCGAACACAGCGTCGCTATCCGTAAAAATGGCCCTGATATCTTATCAAATCATACTTTTATAGACATTGCAGTTAAAAATAACTCGGAAATACTTGATATTTCAATAAATAGTTAGATATTTGCGCTCCAAAATAGAAAATGGCAAAACAAGACCTTATAAAGTTAGATGGTATCATTGAAGAAGCATTATCCAATGCGATGTTTCGAGTTCGTTTGGAGAGTGGTCATTTGATTACAGCCACTATATCTGGTAAAATGCGGATGCACTATATCAGAATTTTGCCTGGAGATAAGGTTGCGGTAGAAATGTCGCCGTACGATTTATCAAGAGGACGTATTAATTACCGTTATAAATAATAGTTAAATACTTTATATAATGAAAGTACAAGCATCAATTAAAAAACGTTCTGCGGATTGCAAGATCGTTAGAAGGAAGGGTAAGCTTTATATTATAAATAAAAAGAACCCAAAGTATAAACAAAGACAAGGATAATAATTAATAATTATGGCACGTATTGCTGGTGTAGATTTACCAAGAAATAAGAGAGGAGTCATAGGTTTGACTTATATTTATGGCATAGGAAGTACCCTTGCTAGCAAGATTTTATCTGCTGCAGAGGTTTCTGAAGATACCAAGATACAAGATTGGACTGATGAAAATATTAAGTTTATCTCTAAGTATATTCAGGATGAGTTCAGAGTTGAGGGAGAGTTAAGAAGTGAAGTTCAGTTGAGTATTAAGCGACTTATGGATATAGCTTGTTATCGTGGCTTACGTCATAGGAAAGGTCTTCCTGTAAGGGGACAGAGCACTAAGACCAATGCACGGACGCGTAAAGGTAAGAAGAAAACAGTTGCTAATAAAAAGAAAGCAACCAAATAATAGTTAATATATAATATTATGGCCAAAGGTAAAAAAGTAAGTAAAAAACGTGTTGTAAAAGTTGAATCTGAAGGTTTAGCGTTTATCCATGCGTCTTTTAATAATATAATCATTTCTCTATGTAACAGGTCTGGCCAAGTTATTTCTTGGGGTTCAGCAGGTAAAGCTGGTTTCAGAGGATCTAAGAAGAATACACCATATGCTGCTCAAATGGCGGCTAATAGTGCGTCTTCTACTGCTTATGAAGCTGGTTTAAGAAGCGTTGAAGTTTTTGTAAAGGGACCAGGAGCTGGTAGAGAGTCTGCTATACGTGCTATTGATACTTCAGGTATCAAAGTACTGAAGATTAAGGATATGACGCCAATTCCACATAATGGTTGTCGTCCTCCGAAGAAAAGAAGAGTTTAATAAGTTATTAAAATCCATTATTAATGGCAAGATATACAGGGCCTACTACTAAGAAGGCAAGAGCATTTGGTGAACCAATATTTGGTTACGATAAAGCTTATGAAAAGCGTAAGTTTCCTCCTGGACAGCATGGAGCAAGTAAGAAGCGTAAGCAACGGTCAGATTATGCTATTCAGTTGACTGAAAAGCAGAAAGCTAAGTATACTTATGGTGTACTTGAAAGACAGTTTAGAACATTGTTTGAGAAGGCGTCTGCAAAATCTGGTGTAACAGGAGAGATTCTATTACAACTTCTTGAGTCTAGATTAGATAATGTCGTTTTTAGGATGGGTATTGCTAAGACTAGAAGAGCTGCTCGTCAGTTAGTTTCACATAAGCACATTCTAGTAGATGGTATCTTAACAAATATTCCTTCTATGTTGCTAAGACCAGGTACTATAGTTTCCGTAAGGGGCAAGTCAAAGGAAGTAGACGTTATCAAAAGTAATGTAACTGCTAAAAGAGACGGTGCTAAAACTTTCGGTTGGATAGAATGGAACGGTGATAAAATGGAAGGTAGATATCTTGCTCATCCAGAACGGGAGAAGATACCTGAAAATATCAATGAACAACTAATAGTTGAATTGTATTCTAAATAATATTTTGGCTATCCTTTGTGGATAGCCTATCCTTTTTAATTAAAATTAGAAAAATTATCATAATGAGTATTCTAAATTTTCAAAAGCCGGAAAAAATACTTCTACATAAATCAGATGATTTTGATGGTACTTTTGAATTTAAGCCATTAGAACAGGGGTTCGGTCAGACTATAGGAAATTCATTAAGGAGAGTTCTTTTATCTTCGTTGGAAGGTTATGCTATATCTGCAATAAGAATTGCTGGTGTAGATCATGAGTTTTCAACTATTAAAGGTGTAGTTGAAGATGTGGTTGATATTATTCTTAATATCAAGCAAATTAGGCTGAAGCCAATGGTCATTATAGAAGGATCAGAAGAGGAAAAGTTATACGTAACTATTTCAGGTAAAGAGCAGTTTGTAGCTGGTGATATTGAAGCAAGTACTAATACTTTCAAGATTATGAATCCTGACTTGTATATATGTACATTGGAGCCAAATGTGACTTTAGAAATTGAATTTACAGTCACTAAGGGTAGGGGATATGTGCCAGCAGATGAAAATTTGCCAAAGGATGCTTCAATTGGTGTTATACCAGTTGATGCAATTTATACGCCTATCAAGAAGGTCGCTTATAAAGTAGAAAGTACTAGGGTTGGTCAACGAACTGATTACGAAAAGCTTACTATTGAGCTAAAGACAGATGGTACTATTCATCCTGAAGAGGCAATTAAAGAAGCATCTCGTATTATGATTCAGCATTTGATGTTGATTACTGATGAGAATATTACATTCAATGACTCATCATCAAGAGAGGATAGTATTGTAGATGAACATATTCTCCACATGAGGAAGTTATTGAAAACTTCTTTGGAAGACCTCGATCTCTCCGTTAGAGCTTACAACTGTCTCAAAGCAGCGAAGATCAATAGCTTAGGAGAAATGGTTAGATTTGATATGCACGAATTGCTTAAATTTCGAAATTTTGGTAAAAAATCATTAGTTGAAATTGAAGAATTGTTGCAACAGAAGGGACTTACTTTTGGTATGGACCTTTCTAAATATAAACTTGACGAAGAGTAATCGCATCGACCCGGCTTAAAGCTGGATGAATATTTATTTAATAACGGTATAAAACGTTGCTTTCGTGTATCTAAGGTCGAATATAGATAAAAGCAATAGTGGTACATAATTAAAAAGTTTATGAGACACGGTAAGAAGTTTAATCATCTCGGAAGAAAAAAAGGACATAGAGATGCCTTGCTTTTGAATATGGCTAATTCGTTGATTCTACACAAGAGAATAAACACAACTCTAGCAAAAGCGAAAGCACTTAGAGTATTTGTGGAGCCTATTTTGACAAGATCAAAAGATAACACCACACATTCTAGAAGAATGGTATTTGCTGATCTTCAAAATAAGGCAGTTATCAATGAATTATTTGATAATGTAGCTCCTAAAATTGCAGATAGACCAGGTGGTTATTGTAGAATCATCAAAACAGGTTTCAGAAAGGGTGATGCTGCAGAGATTGCGATGATTGAATTGGTAGATTTCAATGATGTTTTAGTTGCCAAAACTAGTACTGCAAAAGCTGCTGTGACTAGAAGAAGTAGAAGAAAGTCAGGTGGAGATGCCACAGTGGGTGCGGTTGCAGCGGCAGCTGTTGTAGCTACAACGGTTGTTGATGAAGAAGCTGGTAACGAAGAAGAATAGTCATATGACTTAGTGATATATAAAAGGGGTGCTATCCATTGTGTTAGTGCCCCTTTTTTATTTGTATAATTTTCGGCCTTATTTTAAATACAAAAGAAAATTTATTTTTTTTCTCTAGGCTTGTCCTTTTATATTTTAAGAACGCTTAACATTCAATTTGCAAACTTAGCATAGAAATATTATAATTGAATGTAATTTGTTTATTATATATCTTATATTTGCACGAAGTTATTTCACAAAATTTAAATCATGGATTTTTCAAAACCTAGTAAAGCCGTAGTACTTTTTGAAGACGGAAGTTTTTTTGAAGGACTTGCAGCCGGTATTATCGGTACAACATTTGGTGAAGTTTGTTTTAACACTGGTATGACAGGATATCAGGAAATTTTTACTGATCCGTCCTATTATGGCCAAGTCTTAGTAACAACAAATGTTCATGTCGGAAATTATGGTATTAAGGCAACCGATGCAGAATCAAAAAAAGTTCAGATTTCAGGTCTTATCTGTAAGAATTTTACAAATGATTTTAGCCGCACAATGGCTGATATGGACATTCAGAAGTATTTTGAGGAAAATCAATTAGTTTGCATATATGATATCGACACTCGTTCTATTGTAAGAAATATCAGGGATAAGGGTGCAATGAATTGTATCATCTCTAGTGAAATATTCGACGTTGATGTCTTAAGAGAACGACTGAAAACAGTGCCTTCTATGGAAGGTCTTGAGCTTGCGAGCTTGGTTTCGACGGTTGATGCGTTTGCTTTGGGAGATGAAGACGCTGATATTCGTATTGCAGTTTTAGATTTTGGCACAAAGATGAATATTCTTAGGAGTCTTGCACAGAGGGGATGTTATCTTAAGGTTTTCCCAGCTAAAACCACATTTTCAGATTTGTTGAGTTTTAATGCAGATGGTTACTTTTTGTCCAACGGTCCGGGAGATCCATCAGCAATGGATTATGCAATTGGTACGGTTCAGTCTATTTTGGAGTTAAAAAAACCTCTTTTTGGAATTTGTTTAGGTCATCAAATATTAGCTTTGGCTAACGGTATTCCTACCTATAAAATGCACCATGGACATCGTGGAGCTAATCATCCTGTCATAAACCTTCAATCAGGCAAGTGCGAAATAACTAGTCAAAATCACGGTTTTACGATAAGTGAAAAAGATGTGATAGCACTTGACGATACTGTTGAAATAACGCATAGAAATCTAAATGATGACACGATTGAAGGTATAAAGATGAGATATCAACCTGCTTTCTCGGTACAATATCACCCTGAAGCCAACCCTGGGCCACATGATTCAAAATATTTGTTTGATGATTTCGTAAACCTTTTAAAACAATCAAAAAATAATTAAGTAATGAGTGTAATTGTTGATATCAGAGCAAGAGAAATTCTGGATTCTAGAGGAAATCCAACTGTGGAGGTAGAAGTATTAACTGAAAATGGGATAATGGGTAGGGCCGCAGTACCATCTGGTGCTTCGACGGGAAAATACGAAGCAGTGGAACTTAGAGATAATGATAAAAGTCGTTTTCTAGGGAGAGGAGTACTTAACGCTTGTAATAACATTGATGATAAAATCAGAGAAGCGCTAATTGGTGAGGATGTGTTTGAGCAAAGATACATTGATGATATCATGATTGAGCTTGATGGGACTGAGAATAAGTCACTCTTGGGTGCAAATGCGATTCTTGGTGTTTCAATGGCTGTCGCAAAGGCTGCTGCTGAAGAATCTGGTCAGCCTTTGTATAGATATGTAGGAGGAGTGAACGCACATATTATGCCTGTGCCAATGATGAATATTCTTAATGGTGGTTCACATGCAGATAATAGTATAGATTTTCAGGAATTTATGATCATGCCTATAGGTGCTGATTTGTTTTCTGAAGGTCTGCGAATGGGCGTGGAAATTTTTCATCATCTGAAATCAGTGCTTAAGTCCAAGGGATATTCGACCAACGTTGGAGATGAAGGTGGTTTTGCACCGAACATTAAGTCAAACGAAGAAGCAATAGAAATAGTACTTAAGGCAATTGAAGCAGCTGGATACAAACCAGGTATTGATATAATGATTGCAATGGATGCAGCGGCTTCTGAGTTTTATAATGAGGAAGAAAAATTGTATCATTTCCACAAGTCAGGAGGTAAGAAGTTGAATAGTGATGAGATGGTCGATTATTGGGCAAGTTGGGTAGATAAGTATCCTATTTTTTCGATTGAAGATGGTCTCCACGAAGACGATTGGTCTGGGTGGTCTAAAATGACAAAAGCACTAGGTAATAAAATCCAAATAGTAGGTGATGATCTTTTTGTGACTAATACTAAAAGATTACAAAGAGGTATAGAAACTGAAGCCGCTAACTCTATACTAATAAAGGTCAATCAAATTGGGACAATCACTGAAACGATTGATGCTGTAAATCTGGCGACACGTAATGGTTTTACATCAGTGATGAGTCATAGGTCTGGCGAAACAGAAGATACGACGATTGCGGATTTAGCAGTTGCTTTAAATACAGGTCAAATTAAGACAGGCTCTGCTTCAAGAAGTGATAGGATAGCTAAATACAACCAATTGTTAAGAATTGAAGAAGAACTTGGTGACTCAGCATTTTATCCTGGTAAATCGTTGTTATCTTAAGTTTCTAATATATTATAATGTTAAAATAGGTTTTATATGTCAAAAAATAAGAAGTTACTAGATCATGTTGCTAAATCAGCAGGTATTTCTCCATCGTGGATAAATAAGTTTACTGTCGTTACTGCTCTGTTTATTGTATGGGTTACCTTTTTTGATAAACATAATATTTTTGCTTATCAAAAGTTGAAGGGAACCATCGCAAAAATGGAAATGGAAAAGGACCATCTCAATCAAGAGATTGCACAAGCACTAAAAGATAAACAGGATTTAGAATTAGATCATGAGAAATTTGCAAGGGAGAAACACCTGATGCATAAGGCTGATGAGGAAATCATTTTAATAGAACAAAAGTAAGAAATACCAATTGTATGAGTGTATTAGTAAATAAAAATTCAAAGATCATTGTTCAAGGATTTACAGGTAAGGAAGGAAGTTTTCATGCCGAACAGATGATTGAATATGGGACAAATTTAGTAGGTGGTGTGACTCCTGGTAAGGGAGGGACTGAACATCTAGGAAGACCAGTTTTTAATTCTGTAAAAGAAGCTGTTGAGAAAGTAGGTGCAGATACTTCGATAATATTTGTACCACCAGGATTTGCAGCGGATGCTATCATGGAGGCTGCGGAAGCTGGAATAAAAGTGATTATATGTATTACGGAAGGAATTCCTGTTCAAGATATGGTTATTACTAAGGCTTATATTGAAAAATACGATACCACTTTGATCGGGCCTAACTGTCCAGGTGTCATCACTCCTGAAGAAGCAAAAGTTGGTATCATGCCTGGTTTTGTATTCAAGAAGGGAAGAATAGGGGTCGTATCAAAGTCAGGTACATTAACTTATGAAGCAGCTGATCAGATCGTAAAGGCAGGGATGGGTATCTCTACGGCAATTGGTATTGGTGGTGATCCGATCATTGGTACACCAACTAAGGAGGCTGTAAAATTATTGATGGAAGATCCTGAAACAGATGGTATCGTTATGATAGGTGAGATAGGTGGTAATTATGAAGCTTTGGCAGCAAGATATATTTTAGAAACAGGTAATAAAAAACCTGTTGTAGGATTTATCGCCGGTCAAACAGCTCCTAAAGGTCGTACTATGGGACACGCAGGTGCAATCGTTGGTGGCCATGAAGATACCGCTGAAGCAAAGATGAAGATCATGGAGGAGTGTGGTATTCATGTAGTACATTCTCCAGCTGAAATAGGCATTACTATGGCTAAAGTGCTAAACAAATAAGACAGAAGGTGAAAGGTGTAATTTTTAAGAATGGAAAGGGCTTTAAACTTTAGTTAGCCTTAATCTTAATCTCAACCTTAAACTTAACCTAAGTCTCAACCTTAAACTAAATAAAAAAGGGTTGTAAACATCAAGTTTACAACCCTTTTTAAATATTTTTAGATTTGAACTATTTCAAAAGCAGTATTATACGGCAAAACTCTCACCGCAGCCACAAGTCCTTGATGCGTTAGGATTATTGAAATAAAATCCTTTACCATTAAGACCTCCTGAAAACTCTAAAGTAGTGTTGCACAAGTACAAAAAACTCTTGAGATCAGTGACTACTCTTACACCATTATCATCAAATACCTGATCATTTGGCTTGTTTTCATTGTCAAAATCCATGCTATAGCTCAAGCCTGAACAGCCTCCACTAGTCACACTTACCCTTACAAAATAATCGTTGGTAAGATTTTTTGTACGAATGACTTCTACAATCTTTTCTTTAGCACTGTCTGCTACAAATAACATATATTAATGTCTTTTAATTATAATTATGCATTTAGAGCTTCTGCTTCTGCATGTACTACATTTTTGCTTTTGTAGTCTGCAATGGCACTTTTGATCGCGTCTTCTGCCAATACGGAACAGTGAATTTTTACTGGAGGAAGTGCTAATTCTTCTACGATATCCATGTTGTCAATTGTTAGCGCCTCGTCTATGGACTTACCCTTGAGCCACTCTGTTGCAAGTGATGAAGAAGCAATTGCCGAACCGCAACCAAATGTTTTGAATTTAGCATCGATGATGGTATTTGATGCTTCATCAACTTCTATTTGAAGTCTCATCACGTCACCACACTCAGGAGCTCCTACGAGTCCTGTACCAACATTCTTTTTACTTTTATCTAGTGTACCAACATTTTTTGGATTCTTAAAATGGTCGAGTACTTTTTCTGAATATGCCATGTCTTATTATTTTAAAATTTAACGATTTATTATTAGTGTTCTGACCATTGGACTGATTCCAAGTCTACACCTTCTTTATACATTTCCCATATAGGGCTCAAATCTCTCATGTGATTCACACCAGCTGTAACTGCTTTTATGGCATAATCTATATCTTCGTCAGTCGTGAATCTACCAAGACTAAATCTGATCGAAGAGTGTGCCAAATCATCACCTAACCCTAAGGCCACAAGTACGTATGAAGGTTCAAGTGAGGCAGAAGTGCAAGCTGAACCTGATGAAACTGCTATATTTTGATTGAATGTCATCATCAACCCTTCTCCTTCTACGTGTTTGAAGGATATATTAGTAACATGTGGCATCCTATTATTTACATTTCCATTGATATAAACTTCTTCGAGGTTATCAAAGTATGCTTTTTCTAGCTTGTCTCTAAGTATCGTCAGTCGTGCCCCATCTTTATGCATTTCTTCTTTAGCTAAAGCTGCTGCTTTGCCAAATCCTACTATACCTGGTACATTAAGCGTTCCCGATCTCATACCTCTTTCGTGTCCGCCGCCATCCATCTGAGCAGTAACTTTTACTCTAGGATTTTTTCTATTGACAAATAAAGCACCTACTCCTTTAGGGCCATACATTTTGTGCGAAGTAAAAGCCATTAAGTGTACACCTACTTCTTTAGGATGCGTAGTGATTTTACCTACTGCTTGAGTGGCATCACTCATGAATAATACACCATGTTTTTGGCAGATATCACCTATTTCCTTCATCGGTTGGATGACACCAGTCTCATTATTGGCCCACATGATAGAGATCAAAATTGTTTTGTCTGTAATTGCCGCTTCTAGCTCTTTCAAGTCTATTAAGCCATCGTATTGTACGTCAAGATAAGTCACCTGACCACCCATTTTCTCAACTTTTTTACAAGCATCAAGAATTGCTTTATGTTCTGTTTTGGTGGTAATGATATGATTTCCTTTTACGGCATACATTTCAAAAATACCTTTAATGGCTAAGTTATCCGATTCGGTCGCTCCTGAAGTAAATATTATTTCTTTAGAATCGACATCAAGTAAGTCTGCTATTTGCTCACGCGCATAGTCTACGGCTTCTTCTGCTTTCCAACCAAAAGGATGATTTCTACTTGCAGCATTACCTGGTATTTCATAAAAGTACGGCAACATTGCTTCTACTGCTCTTGGATCGGTAGGTGTTGTGGAATTATTGTCAAGATATACTAATCTCTTATCACTCATTATTCTTAATTATATTAAATCTAAATACAAATGTAAAGCTATTTTGTTTAATTTGTGTCGGTTTTTAATTAAACTTTATAAAATTCTTTGAAGAAATTTAAGTTGATTTCAGCCATTGTTCGAATATCAATTTAGATTTTGTCTTAACATCACATTTTGAATTGTTTATGAAGTACAATTTATAACATATAAAAATGCCGAATTTTGGTTTCCATATTCTAAGATAGACTTTTTAGTCTATACCTTCAATGTTTTTATCAGAATAATTACTACTTTTTATTACACGGACTTCATCAACTTTTGTATCAGATTTTGATATTATAATAAACTTGTAATTATCCAAAACGATCTCTTCGCCTACTTCAGGAATGCTACCGTGAGTCATGACGATGTAGCCTGATAATGTGACATATTCTTCTTCAGGCAAATTGAGATTTTCGTATTTACTATTGAGGTACCCTAACTCAAGTCTCCCTGAAAAAATAAATTCTGAATCTGAAATAACTGTTTCAGTGAAGTCTTCATCATCGTGTTCATCAGCTATCTCTCCGAATATTTCTTCAAGTATATCTTCTAAAGTAATGATGCCCGCTGTACCGCCAAATTCGTCTACGACACATGCTATGTTTGTGCTACCTTTGATAAATTTGTACATGAGATCTTGTACGTTCATGACATCTGGTACATATTCAATATCCATGATGTGTCGCTTTATACTTGCAGGGTTTTTGAATAATTGTTGGTGGTGTAGATATCCTATGGCGTTTTCGACGTCCCCATCTACTACGATAAGTCTGGAATGTTTGGACGAAATAAAAGCTTCTTTTACAGTGGCTATATCATCATTTTTATCAATAAAAACTATTTCATTCCTTGGAATCATACACTCTCTTACCTTAAGTTGGTGGAGATTTAGGGCGTTTGATAGAATCTCTTTATCTATTTCTTTTTCTTCATTTGCATTAGAATTAATATAATGCTCAAGATCTAGTTTTGTGATACTATTCTCATTATCAGATTCTACATTTCCAAAGACTATTCTAATGACTAGATTGGAAGTTTTCGTCATAAACCAACTTGGTACTAATAATACCCATTTAAAAAAATTGAGTATATATGCTAGTCTGAAGATGAGTTCATTTGCAAATAGTCTAAATAATGTTTTAGGTATAAACTCTCCAAAAACCAATAAAACCAAAGTAAGAATAATAGTCGTCGTAAACGAAATCCCAAAAGAACCTACGGGCATTACCATTTCTAATAATGGAGTCACAAGTTGACTAAAGAAAATGGTGTACATCACTAGGACAATATTATTGCCGACGAGCATTGTACTGAGGAATGACTTAGGGTCATCATACAGAGCTGTTAGTATTCTTCCTTTTTTAGAGCCTTTATTTTTTAATACTTCTACACTGAGTTTATTTGCCGAAAGGTAAGCTATTTCACTACCCGAAAAGAAGGCTGAAAGTATCAATGTAATGATAACCGATATTATAACAATAGACATTTACTACAAATTAAGCCACAAAATTAATCAATTAAGCCGACAAAATCTGAAACATTCATTTTACCTTGTACTTTTTTCTTTATTTCTATACGGCTGAAGTCTTGATTTGCTTTAAATCCAAAGCCATATGTGGTATCTCCCTTCTCGGCTTGGGTGATTCTGACGATTTTTTCTGTATAAACTATTCTTTCTTTCTCGTCCCAAATGAGTTCTGGAGTTTCCAGTTTTTCATTTTTTGCATTGTAAAATATGACATTTCCTTTTGCAGTTACCTTAGATGTTCGTGCTTCTCTCACGGCATTGTCAGCTTTGAGCCAGCTATCTACGACTTTTTGGTCATTTAGAAACTCTATAAGGATTCCCTTGGGGAAAACATCTTTGGAGTCATTGTAGGCGTTATACCTTTCCAGCACAGGTGCATTAATGATGACCTTAACACTTGCTGAGTCACTGTAGAAGATTCTAATGTTTTTGCCTCTTTCCACATTGGTTTGGAGGTCTTCTGCCAATAGCTGGTTGATTTCTTCTACTTCATTGCTGCAAGACATAAATGACAGACCTATGGTCATTAAAAATAAGAAAAAACAACTTTGCTTTGAATAAGTGTGTGGCATGGTTTATTTTTCTTACTGAATTACCTTATTAGTGTAAGATCACCAGAATAATTAATGGTATCATCGTCTATAAATCTCACTAAAGCGCGCCAAGCGAATATCCCAGGATTCATAGGTTTACCATTGAATGAACCATCCCAACCATTTTGCTGATCATTGATAATAAGCTTACCGTTTGCATTTGGTATCCTGATATCCTTACCTTGATAAACGAGATTGCCCCATCTATCATAGACTTCTAGGAGTTCGACATATTTTACGCCACGATTGCCCCATACATTAAAGAAATTATTGAATAGGTCTTCATCTGGTTTAAAAATATTAGGCGCATGAAGTTCATAATTTTTGTTGACCCTGATGGTTACCATATCTTCTTCCGTACATCCGTTTTCATCAGTGACGGTAAAGGTATATGTCGTAGTTGTCTTCGGAAAAACTTCGGGATTTTCTATCCCATTTATTTCAAAATCTGCTGCGGGCGTCCACAATAAAGTATCAACTCCATTGAATGAAACGTATGACCCATTTAGGAAAATGGTTTCGCCAAGTTCTATTTCTTGATCTGCACCGGCGTCTACGACTATTGGTGGTGGTTCATTGATGATTCGTTCGATAAGTTGCGTACAGCCCTTTATATCCTGAACACTCAATATATAAGTACCCACATCGAGATTGCCAAAAAGTGGATTCGGCTGGAAAGGGCCGCCATTAAGGCTAAATAAGTATTCAGGAGCGCCTCGCTCTCCGCTGGCAAGAATCTGGCCCTCTGGTATATTAAAACAACGTAAGTCAATTACTGCTGCATCCAAAGCCAAAGTGCTCGTGTCTTTACAACATGGGTCAACAAAAAAGTCTACTATTTTTGTGACGGTACACCCTCTACTACTTTCTACGGTCAGTGCAGCTATTTTATTGCCGAATGATTCGTAAAGCACATCATAAGGACCAAAACCAGTAGCCCTATTGGGTACCGATCGGTCTCCAAAGTTCCAACTATAACTAATAATAGGATCAGTCTCAGATTCTGATGTATTTGTAAATTGAATGGTTTTGTCACATTCAAATGCGTTGTTTGCATTGATTTCAAAATTAGGTATTGGGCCAAGGAAAGTACCTGTACCGCCGAATTCGATACCAAAACCTAGACCTGATCTGCTAAAGTTATTGATGATCAAAACATATGATTTTCCCGTCTCCATATTAAGGGCGGATACAAAATTATTGTTTCCAGGTTGGCATCCTGGCGATTCGGTAATGTCAGGATCACCTATCATGAGACCTGTGGGACCGTTGCACGCTCGCCAAGATGGTAGAGGGTCAGTGGCACCGCCAGTACCATTGGCTCCTGAAGCCATACAACGCAACAATACTTTGCCAGCACAATTGTCTATGCCATTGGGCAGTTCATACACTGCAAAATCAAGGTCGTCAGATATGGAGTTTGGTCCTCTGAAGTTATTTGGTGTCAATGTAAATGATAGGGGTCCTGGCTCGTCACAAGTCCATTTATACCATGAAGACGCAAACTCTTCTCCGATGCAGTTATTAGCATCTATTTCATTTCTGTCGTCACCAATGCTAGTAAGGCTCGCTACATTAAAGGCAGATTTATCACAAAGTATAACAGCATCCTTGCAATCAGATTCAGGAGAAGGGGTAGGTATGAAATCATTTATACATAATTTGAATGTGCCTTCCCCACCTAACGAAGATTCTATCATGATAAAATAAGTCTGACCTATACTAAGGTCTGAAACGACCAATTCATCTAAACCTATTTCTTTTCCGGGTGAACATTGTAAATAGTCATTACACTTTTCGAAGAGTATTATTTTAGGATTTCTTAACGTACCTCCTTGGCCTGAGCCGAATACCCTAATTAGTACAGCAGGTTCTCGTGGTACAAAACTAAACCATACCCCATTGGCCCATTGGAGAGATACACAGCCGTTAGGGAATACTGGATCTGAAGTCGCCCCAACATTCGTAAACTGAGCATCATCGGAACAATAATTGTCGGAACTTGGCAGAGAAGTAGCAAATCTACATTCGTCATTAAGTACCTGTCCTGTTGCAAAATAAGCAGTTAATGACAAGATAACCGATAATAAGGTTGTCCTATATGTTGCTCTGATTATGTAGTGGCTCATTGATTTCATTTTTTCTCTTTACATTTTAGAATTTTAGTTGAAAACACATCAGTGCTTAATTCTCTATTGAAAATTTTTCTGGATAAAACTGCGCATGTGTTTTTGTCTATTATCGCTATCATTGTTGTATTAACGCAATATTGCTATAAACTGTTGACTGATTATTTTAGTAAGACGCTTTCAGTTTATAAATTGCACCGACAAAAATACAATTTTAACGTTAATTTAATGTTTTTTTGCACTTCTAAAAGGTATATGATTACTTTTGCAGGACATTTATAGCCTGAAGAATTTGATTTAAAGGGAAATTAGCTTTTGCGACAACAGAAATTTTGGGTCAAAATTGATAATATTTCACAAATGAATTTACTTTATACTTAAAGTAAATTTAAATTTTTAGCGATTTAATTTCTCTTGACTGTAAGTACAATCAAAGGTATTCTAAAAATTAGTAATAAATTATCATGTTGTATTTAGTTCCGACTCCAATAGGCAATCTTGAAGATATGACATTCAGAGCGATCAGTGTGCTCAAAGATTGTGATGTGATTCTATCTGAGGATACCCGTACAAGTGGAAAACTACTCAAACACTTTAACATTGACAAACCTTTGTGGTCTTTTCATGCGCACAACGAACACAGGGCTTTAAAAAACATCATGGATCACTTACAGCAAGGTAAAAAAATGGCTTTAATCTCGGATGCAGGTACGCCTGGCATCTCTGACCCTGGTTATTTGTTGGTAAGAGAATGTCAAACCCATGATATCAAGGTCTCATGTTTGCCCGGTGCCACAGCGTTTGTTCCAGCTTTGGTATCTTCCGGAATGACAACAGATAAGTTCTACTTTGAAGGTTTTCTTCCCCATAAGAAAGGTAGGCAGACAAGATGGAAATATTTATCTCAACTAGATGTCACAATCATCCTTTATGAATCGCCTCATAGGCTCATGAAATGTCTAGAAGAGGTGAAAGAGTTTTTGGGAGAAGACAGACGTGTATGTGTGGCACGTGAGATCAGTAAAGTATTTGAAGAGTTCAATGCGCTTTCAGTGGTCGATGCC
>JBBRJL010000002.1:0-23359 GCA_038219375.1 Chitinophagales bacterium
ATTCCCCTATCTTCGCCCTGAAATCATCCTTTTTTCCATTGGTCAATAAAAATATTCCTGCATCACTGGCATCACTCAAAAAGCAACAAAAAGCTGCCGTCACCGCCGAAGATAAATGTGCGCTCATCATAGCCGGTGCAGGATCTGGCAAAACCCAAGCACTACTTCAGAAAATTCTCTATCATATCAATGAGAAAGGAGCAAAACCCTCTGAAATTCCTGCCATCACTTTTGCAAAAAAATGCAGTCAATGAGATTCACAGATATATGTCGTTCAGTCCCATTTTAAGTTTTTTGCCCGAGCTGTGGCAAGAAGATATGATTGGATGAATGTTTGATTAAAATTAAGATTCCACCAACTATATTTTTAAATTTCGATATCTTATATTTTGAGTTCGGATATTCACAGCGAAGTAGATATGAAGTGCTTATCGGGACAAGAGCGATTGTGCTTTTTAATACTTTTTGCCGTCTTTGAGTAATTTAATTTCACTTGAGTAGTATTTTCGGAGTAGACTCAATTTTTAAGTTTTCAATAAAAAAACTTGCATCAGAATTTATTTTACTTTATCTTTAATGTTATTTTCAGATTTCTCTACATTTTTGTCGCTTTAATAGGTCGTTGATACACTGTTTTGACAAATTCAATTTTGTTATTATTTTTATCTGCGTCTCATAAAAAAAACTTATAAAATCATGAATTTAAAAAATCTTTTTATTTTACTTCTTACTCTGCTTGCATCCCAAGTTTTTGCTGTGCCGACTTACATAGGTGATATCAGGCATAATGATACATTAGACATCGTCAACCCTTGCCCCCTTGGTGGCAAGGCTACTCCAATCATACTTGGAGAAATTAATTCTAAAGCAAAGCATATTTCGTTACGAACATCAGAATCATGTGTACCTTCTACTGATTTGTGGTTTTATAAAGAGCATTGGATAAGGCTTGATGCTCAATACAGCTATCAACTTGAAATATCTGATTCTACACTTATTATTAATGTATACGATGCAAGTCAATATGATGTTTCAGAGCCATGTTCAGGGATTTTGAAGATTCAAAAAAATGGCAATAGTTTCATTTTGCCACAAGGTGATTTGCCTGCTTATGTTGTGGTGGTGGTAGCAGGTGCTGAAGGACAATCATATGAAATTGCTACCGGTGAAGTAGTTTATGAATATGATGAAATTTGCATTTTTGATTGCATTGACAAAAACAATGTATTAAACAACCTTATTACCGTTTTTCCTGTAATCGATGTAGCCCTTCCTTTTTTGAAACAGATCTCTGATACTTTGTTTGAAAATGATTGTTTTGAAATAGCAAGAATAGAAAGAACCCAAAAAGTAAGTAGTTTTGAGAGTGGCTCTTCTGAATTTGTGTATTCTGAATACCTATTTAAGAATCCATTACTCGGCAACATTGCTTTCCCCAAAGACGTGAGTCTTGAATGTGGCGATCTCGTCTTAGAACCAGAAGATTTATTTAATAATTTGAGGTCTAATTTAAGCGAAAGTTTGGCTTATGGGTTTACATTTCCTAGTATAAATGGCATTCCGATCATTGATTTTGACCTATGTCAAGTAAGTATTTCTTATCAAGATGAAATAATAAATGGATGCGAAGTTAATGTTTCGGTAATTGGTGTCAACCGACTTTGGACGATCACCAATAATTGTACAAATAAATCTATTCAACATTCCCAAAAAATTTCAAGAAAATATCAAAGACCGATACTCCCGATCATCGAAGATCAGACGATTTATACTTCACCTTTTGATTGTAAGGGAAGGATTAGTATTCCTGTACTTCATGAAAATATGGCTTGTAGTCTAGATTTTGATTTAAAAATATTAGATAGTGGCGTTAGTTGTCAACGCGATGGAGATGTTTTTATATGCTCATTTTCTATAGGACAGCATAGTGTTCAGTATTTTATTCGAGATTGTTACGGCTTTACTACCGATACTGCTAGTTTTAACCTTAAGGTCGTGTACGTCTATCCACCATTCATCGGTACTTTTTATGGTACAGTCACACTCAATTCAGACACTATTGTGATAGGAGAAAATGTATTGACAAATATTATTGAGAATAACATAGATGATCTTTGTCGAGCTACAAAAATAGAATACAATGATTTACAACTTTCTTGTGATACCCTTGCTGATCGTCAGCTTACTATCTGTTGCCAAGACTTGATTTCTGAAGATGGATCGCATCTTTTGGAGCGTATAATCGAAGTAGTTGATATCAAAGTATGGACAGACGATAATAATGATGGCTTATTCCAATTACCAGAAGATGCTTATCTGACCACTGTGGGTACTATAAAATTAAAAGACAATATTCTGAATATAATATGTCCAAAAGATACTGTTTTGTCGTGTTTGATAGGCGATCTAAATCCAGAAATAATTAGTATAGGATTTCTACAAAGCCAGTGTTTTGATCATCCATTATTGAGCGTATTTGATGAAAGTCGCGATACGGTGGGCAATGATGTCATAATTATTAGGAAGGTTAGTGAGAAGGCGGTAGATCCATCATATACTTGTTTGCAGAAGATTGTTTTGGAAGGCTGTACATCATCTACTTTTGAGACCCTAGATAAAAACTTCTTATTTACATTAAGCAAACCTAATCCTTTTTCGGAATCAACAGAGTTGGAGATAGATGCAGCTGGGAATGAAAAGATCATGGTGCAAGTATTTAACATGATGGGTCAGCAAATTTTTGATAGGACGATTATAGGTGTCGATGGTAAGAATTCCGTACTTATTACGCATGCCGATTTAAAGGTACCGGGAACATACATTTGCCGTGTAAGCATTGGTCAAAAAAATAGTAGCCAAAAACTGATTTTCTTTGGAAATTAAAATTAAGCGAAATTGGTATTTTATAAAAGTATAGATTGATTGTGGTCACTGTCCTTCTAAATATTTCTTACTTTTGCAACTTCAATTTATACAGTCAAGCAACTATGCAATTGGCTTGTTTAGGAAAAATAGAAACAAATGAAAGCAAAAGTATTGGTTACAGGTGGTACAGGATACATCGGAAGCCACACGTTAATAGATTTAATTCAGTCGGGTTACGATGTAGTTTGCGCTGATAATGGTATCAATTCCGACCAATCGTCATTGAGTGCTGTGCGGGAAATTACAGGTGTTACAGTACCTTATTTTCATGTAGACTTATGTGACAAGAACGCTTCTGAAGAGATTTTTATTCAACATCCTGACATTACTGGCGTCATACATTTTGCTGCGTTAAAAGCTGTTGGAGAGTCAGTCGAAAAGCCAGTTTTGTATTTTAGAAATAATCTTGAATCCCTTATAAATGTTATCGAACTGAGCATAAAGTATGGGGTAAAAAGTTTCATTTTTAGTTCCAGTTGTACCGTTTATGGAGATGTGACTCATAGCCCAGTTGATGAACATACACCACTTATGGAAGCTGCATCTCCTTATGGTCGTACGAAACAAATAGGAGAGCAGATTATTACTGACTGTATGAAAAATACAAATACCAAAAGCATTTTATTAAGATATTTCAATCCCGCAGGCGCACATCCGAGTGGTCTATTAGGAGAATCACCATCCAATCCGCCGCAAAATCTAGTACCAGTAATCACAGAAACAGCCATAGGGAAACGAACGAAGATGACGGTATTCGGCAGTGATTATCCAACACGTGATGGAAGTTGTGTCAGAGATTACATTCACGTATGCGACTTGGCCAGAGCGCACACTTTAGCACTTGAATATGTATTTGATGGAAAGCAGGAGATTCAGACAGAAGTTTTCAATATCGGTATTGGCAATGGACTGACAGTACTTGAGATCATCCAAGCTTTTGAGAAAGTGAGTGGTGTTTCGTTACGATATGACATCGGTGAGCGAAGACCTGGTGACGTTATGGCTATTTATTCAGATTATACAAAAGCCAAAAACCTGCTTGGATGGAAGCCCAAGTTTGATGTTGATGATATTATGAAAACGGCATGGACATGGGAGCAAAATAGAAGTAAATATTCAAGATAAGGGTAGATATTGATTGTTGTCGACAAATATTGATGTTTTTGACTGTAGTTTTACCACCAAATATTTTGATTTTAAACCAAAACTATTATTAAACGTTTACAATCAGTAAAGTTTAACACCGCTAATAGAATTTTTTGCATGTCTGATAAATCTTTTTGGTTTCTTGAAAACAAAGATCTGAATGACTTATTCAGTCAAACCAAAATGAATGGCCAGGTTAATAATGTAGCCATCTTCAAAAAAGGAGATTACGTATACATGCCCGAAGATAACTCAGACAAAATATTTTTTATAATCTCTGGGAAAATAAAAATAGGTAGTTATCGAGACAACGACAAAGAAGTAGCACATACTATTCTGCAAAAAGGTGATGTATTTGGCGAATTGGCAATGATAGGGGAAACGTCAAGAAAAGACTTTGCTCAAGCAATAGAAGATGCAGAAGTCATTTCTATCAAACTTGAAGATGTCAAAAAACAAATGAAAAACCATTCAGGTCTTAGTATTCTCATCATGAAAATGATGGGTGCAAGAGTTCATGAAATGGAACAACGACTAGAGTCATTAGTGTTTAAGGATTCTAGAACTAGGATCATCGAATTTATCATTCTCAGTTTAGATAAAAGTGGTCAAAGGATGGGGTACGAATGGGTACTGAGAAATTTTATAACGCATCAAGATATAGCAAATATTACGGCCACTTCTAGACAAACTGTTACGATGGTGCTCAATGAATTAAAAAACGAAAATATAATTCATTTTGACAGAAAAAGATTGTTAATACGTGATTTAGAAAAACTCAAAGCTCAGGTCAAATAAATTGTGGTGTGATTTTTGTCAAGTTTAGTATTCTAGGAATTATTCTCAGATAATTGTCATTCCATTCACTATTCTAAAAACAAAACAAAACATGTTGGTCATACAAAACACTCTCATCAGCGAGGAAATCATAGAGGAACAATTCCATTGTAATCTTGCTGCCTGTAAAGGTGCTTGTTGTCATGAAGGCGATTATGGAGCGCCGGTTGATGCTGATGAAGAAAAAATTATCAACCAATATCTTGATGTCATCAAAACTAACCTTACATCCGAAGCTATTGAATACATAAATAGAGAAGGCGCATTGACATATTATAAGAAGCCGAAAGTATTAGGTACGACCTGTTTGCCAGATGGAGCTTGTGTCTTTCTCACAAAAAACGAACTTGGAATATCCATTTGTGGAATAGAAAAAACGTGGTACGAAGGTAAGATACCATTCCAAAAACCAAGTTCATGTCACTTATATCCCATCAGAATATCTACCAATGATATTATAGGATTTGAAGCTTGGAATTATGATCGATGGGATATTTGCTCAGCAGCATGTGTGAAGGGTAAAGAAGAAAAGATGCCGATCTACAGATTTGTAAAGGATGCGATCATTCGTAAAAAAGGTCAGGATTTTTATGATGAACTTGATGCAGCGGCACAACATCTCAGTAAGGATATAGATTTATAACGTTTTTTAGAAGCAACGAATGGAGTTTTGTTAAAGGTCACAAAATTTTAAATAGATGTAAAATCACATTTTATGCCCAAATTACTTGATTTTTGATATTAAATATGTTGATTAAAGTGGTCAATAGCCAATTTTTCATAAATATACTTGTAAATTGACAGGTGAAATTTGGAAATAGCTGTAAATAATTTACCTTTGTGGCTCTTTTCCTCAAAAGTGGGGATAAGCTATTATATTAACGTTAAACAGACATTAAAATTCAATAGGATACTATGGCTTTAATAGGTAAGATCAGAAACAACATGTGGCTTGTTATTGTGCTTTTAGCAGTAGCATTAGGAGGATTTATCCTTATGGATATGACTAGTGCCAGCAATAGAGGCGGATTTGGCTCCAGAACAACCATAGGTGAGGTAGCTGGACAAAAAATTGATTATATGGATTTCCAAAAAGCTGAATCGGCTCTTTATGGTGGATCAGGTGATCAGTATTCAAAAAAGAATTCTTTGTGGAATTATTATATTGAAAACGCAATCGTTACCGATATCTCTGATGAGAATGGTATCGGTGTGAGTGGTGAAGAATTGAATGAATTGGAGTTTGGCGCAAACCTTAGCCCAGTTGTTCAAAGTTTCTATAGAAATCCACAGACTGGTCAGGTAGATCGGAATCAATTGAATGAAATAAAAACAGCTATTGATGAGGAAAAAGTATCCAATCCTGAATTTGCGGCTACATTTAATGAATTGAGAAAGCAAGTGATAAAATCACAAAAACAAACTAAATTGGTAAATTTAGTTGCTAAATCTCTTTATACACCTACATGGCAGGCAGAAACACTTGATAAGATAAATAATGAAACTGCTACATTAGAATATGTGAGAATTCCTTTTGAGACAGTTGCTGACTCAGAAATAGCACTTACTGACGAAGATTTTGCGGCATACATCAAGGAAAATGCAATAAAATACACTAATAAAGACGAGATAAGAAATTTATCCTACGTAGTGTATGATGTAAAAGCGACATTAGAAGATTCTATGAAAATAAAAGAAGAGCTAGCTGTATTAGCTACTCAATTCGCTGCTAGTACAAATGATTCTTTATTTGCGTTGAATAATAATGGATTTTACGGAAGTAATTATGCAAAATCAGATGACCTTACTGGGCCACTTAAAGATACCGTAAGATCACTGTCAGTAGGTCAAGTTTATGGACCTTACATAGACAATAATGCATATGTAGTTGCGAAGTTGGTAGGTAAAAAAGTAATAGCAGACTCAGCTAAGGCATCACACATATTAAGAACTGTAGCTAATGGCGACCCTATGCAATTAGTCGCTGCAACAACCTACATCGATAGTATTAAGACGTTGATCAACAGTGGAAGTCTTACATTTGGTGATGCAGCTACAGCAAATAGTCAAGATCCAGGATCTGCAGCTAAAGCAGGCGACTTGGGTACTTTTGCACCAGGAGCTATGGTTCCAGAGTTTAATGATGCGGTTTTTAATGGTAAAGTAGGCAGTCTGTATACAGTAACGACTCAGTTTGGTGTACATTTGATAAAAGTAAATAACTTGATTTACAAAACAAATGAGCTAAAATACAATGTAGCTTACCTTGCACAGCCAATTATAGCATCTGAAGGCACACAAAATGCTCTTTTGGATAAAGTAGTATCTTCTTTAGAAGGTGTGAAAAAAATAGAAGACCTTGCTAATTTGGCTGTTGACTCTATAAAAGTAGAAACAATAGGTGGATTAAAGAAAAATGATTTTACAGTTGGGAATCTTGGTCTTGGACAAACTTCAAGAGATATTGTAAAATGGGCGTTTGATGCGAAAGTAGGTGATATTTCTCCTGATGTTCATATTTATACAGACGCTGCAAATTATGTAGATAGTAAGTATGTAATAGTAGCTTTAAAATCTGTCGACAAACCAGGTGTAGCATCTGTAGAGTCAATAAGAGAGTCAATCGAACCATTGATCAGAAATAAAAAGAAAGGAGAAAAAATCAAATCTAAAATTTCCGGTACTGATATAAATTCAATAGCTGCATCTTTTGGTCTTACACCAGGATTGGCGGAGAATGTAAACTTCGGTAGAGGTGCCATACCAGATGCAGGTCAGGAACCATTAGTAATTGGTAAATCATTTGCACTTGCGGCAGGTGCTGTAACTGAACCTATCGTGGGCAATAGTGGAGTCTATGTAGTAAAAGTTACTTCAAAAACACCTGCATCTCCTGAACAAGGTGGTTTTATGCAAAAAATGCAACAAACACAAACTGTAAGAAGTCAAGTGAATTTCAGACTAATTGAGGCAATCAAGAAGACAGTAAAAGTAGATGATAATAGAGCGACTTTCTTCTAATTTGAGGTAAGGACGAGATAAATATTAAAAAGAGCTGATGAATTATATTTTGTCAGCTCTTTTTTTTTGTTATGTTATACCAAAAGATAGATTTTGACGTTTTAAGTTTTTGTTTTCCTTTTTAAGCTTTGATCAATTTAACACAAATACACTTATGAAATATTTAGTAATACTGACTTTTTTAGCAATGCTAGCTTCATGTTCAAATGCAAAAGTAGAAACGAAGTTTGATTCTGGCAAAATTCAAGAATCTTATGAAGTCAATAAAGAAGGTGCTAAACATGGTAAATACACAGCCTATTATGAAGATGGCAAAATTCATGAAGAAGCTACATACGCAAATGGTGTCCTATCAAGGAAAAGGACGCTATATCATCCAAATGGCAAAGTAGAAGTCGAAGAGACTTATGATGACAAAGGTATTATGAATGGTACTTATAAATCATATTTTGATACTGGAGTGCTGGAACTCGAAAAGGAATATAAGGACAATGTGATCTTGGGTGCGATAAAAGTTTACTACCCATCAGGAAGCATTAAAGAAGATGTGTCTATGGAAAATAATACAGAAAACGGACCTTTTACAGAGTATCATGAAAATGGCAAGGTTCATTGGAAGGGAATCTATAGGAATGGTAATAATGAATATGGTATTTTGTATCAATTTGACTCTTTGGGTGGGCCGATAAAAATAATGAAATGCGACACTTTGGCTATATGTCGTACCATTTGGAAACCAGGAATGGCTGAGATTAATGTTGACACAGTAAGAATATGAGGTTGAAATTTATACTAATTGCAGCAACATTATTAATGTATGTATCTACTCTTTCTGCTCAGATAGGAGGAAGGCATGCTTATGAGTTCCTAAATCTTCCAGCATCTGCAAGGATTACTGCATTGGGCGGACATCTCATCAGCGTACAAGATGAAGATGTAACATTAGCCTTATCTAACCCTGCTTCCCTTAATGACAAAATGCACAATAGAATTTCATTTTCTCATAATTTTCATTTTGCAGGTATTAGTAATGGATATGTATCTTATGGTCGCAAGCTCAATAGTTTAGGTATAAATGCACATTTTGGTATTCAGTATATCAGTTATGGAGATTTCGTAGCTGCAGACGTATTAGGTACGCAATCGGGTACTTTTTCTGCTGGTGAGACTGCATTTGTCCTAGGTGCTTCCAGAAAAGTGGCGGAGCGAATTACCTTTGGAGCCAACCTGAAAGGCGTGTTTAGTAATTTAGAATCTTATTCTTCTACTGGTTTGGTAGCGGATCTTGGCCTTAATTATGGCAAAGACTCATCAAGTTATATCATATCTTTTGTCGTCAAAAACATTGGGGCTGAATTGACGACATATACAGGTACAAGTTTTGGTACGCCATTGGACGTTCAGATAGGTATTTCCAAAAGACTTAAGTACTTGCCTTTTAGATTTTCGATAATTGGTCACCAATTACATAGAGCAAACATAAGATATGATGACCCAGATCGTGTAGTGACTACAGATATATTTGGAGAGACCCCAAAGGAGAATAAATTTGGAGATGCCATGGACAATGTATTCAGACACATCATATTTAGTGGTGAGTTTTTGCTAGGTAGAAATGAAAATTTAAGATTGAGAGCTGGTTATAATCACTTAAGAAGGAAGGAATTGTCATTGACGAGTTTCAGGAGTTTGGCTGGTTTTTCACTTGGCTTCGGTATAAAGATTAATGCCTTTAAACTAGATTATGGTGTGGGTTATCACCACGTGGCAGGCGCTGTCAATCATATATCGATCAGTACAGACATGGGTAAGTTTTTTAAGAAAGTGTAGCCTAATTAAGAACTACAAGATAACATTGAGCAACCTACTTTTTGTCTTGCCCAATCTGGTCGTTTAGCAAACCATTTTTCATTTTTTGACTGATCATCATAGGGTTTTTTGAGTAATTCATACAGTTCGTATATAAGACCGTAATCTCCTTTATTTGCTTCATCAATAGCCATTTGTGCCATGTAGTTTCGAAGCACATATTTTGGATTTGTGGCATTCATGAGTTGATGACGTTTATCATTAGTCGTCACTTCACTCTTCAGCCTTTCTACATACTTTTCAAACCATGATGTTATCTTGTTTTCTGTATCATCATCCATATCATCTTGGTAAAAAGCTTGATCCATCAAGGTGATCATGGTAGAAGCGTCTGAATATTTATGTACCTTAGGTAACAACCTGAAAAATATAGTCATATCTATTTCAGAACTTTTAAGGATTTCTTCCAGTTCATATATTAAACTTTCATCACCATCATTTTCTGTGTAGAGTCCTAATTTGGATTTCATCATAATCTGATATTTGGATGCGTACATGCTTCTGAAATTCTGAATCGTCTGCGATAACTGCTCTTCCTGTTCAGGCATTAATGGAAAAATAGCATTAGCAAGTTTTAGTAAATTCCATTGGGCAATGAGTGGCTGATTTCCAAATCTATACCTTTTGCCAGGAAGATCAGTCGTATTTGGAGTCCAATCTGGATCATAATTGTCTATCCAACCATATGGACCGTAATCAATGGTTTCACTAAGGATGGACATATTATCTGTATTCATTACACCATGAACAAAACCTACACGTTGCCAATGAACGATCATATCACAAGTTTTTTCACAAACTTCTTTGAAGAATGCTACATAAAGATTTTCACTTGAGGCCAAATGCGAAAAGTATTGGTCAATGGTGAAATCCAATAATTTTTTGAGATTTTCTTCTTCCTTTCTTGCTGCCAAAATCTCGAAATTGCCAAATCTAATGAAAGCAGGGGCAACTCGACACACGACAGCACCTTTTTCGTAAGCTGCGTTACCATTATACATCATGTCGCGCAAAACATCTTCACCTGTAAGTGTTAGTGAAAGAGCTCTTGTGGTAGGCACACCAAGATGATACATGGCTTCGCTGCATAGAAACTCACGAATGGAAGATCGCAATACTGCAAATCCATCTGCTGAGCGTGAGTAAGGAGTTGGTCCTGCACCTTTTAGCTGTAGATTGAGATGTCCCGTTTTAGTTTGGATTTCACCAAGATTTATTGCTCTGCCATCTCCAAGTTGATTTGCCCAATTCCCGAATTGATGACCACCATAACACATGGCAAAAGGCTTACTATTTTCTGCTAATTTATTGCCAGTCATGATATCTGTAAATTCTTGACTTTTGCAGAATGCTAACGGAATATTTAGTTCATTTGCCATTTCCTCACTAAAAATAATCATCTGCGGATTTGCCATTCCCTTGGGATTGACCCATGAGAAACAAGCATTCTGTACCTGACGTGGATGATTTGCAAGTTCTAAATCGGCTGGAAGATGGTCTGTAAGAGTATTGGTTACTTTGATATTTAACATGGCGGACGTATTCAAATGGTACAATTACGTAACAACATTATCCATATACTGTTTTCTGGTCGTTGAATTTGACAAAATTCCTTACCTTTGTATCATTAATATAAACCTTAACCACCGAAATTTTCCTATTAAAGTTTGTATGAAATCATATGAATGTTTAAAAGGTAAATTTTTTTTGACCAATTATAATTTAAATTTAATCGATGAAATTTGGAACAAAAGTAATACATGCGGGCATTGAGCCAGATCCATCCACAGGTGCGATCATGACACCGATATATCAGACGTCAACATATGTACAAGCAGCCCCTGGTGATCATAAAGGTTACGAATATGCACGTACTCAAAATCCAACAAGAGCCGTGCTAGAAAAAAATCTTGCGGCACTCGAAAACGGCGTTGACGCCATATGTTTTGGCAGCGGACTTGCAGCCATGGATAGTGTGTTGAAATTGCTAAATCCGGGTGATGAAGTGATCGCTACAGATGATCTATATGGCGGGTCTTATCGTATCATGACTAAGGTATTCGGTAAGTATGGTATTAAATTTCAGTTTGCTGGTATGAGCAACCTTGATAAGTTGGATGCACTTATTACAGCAAAGACACGTATGATTTGGGTAGAGACTCCTACGAATCCTATGCTTAACATCATCGATATCAAAGCAGTATGTGACCATGTGAAGGGCAAAGACATTTTGGTATGTGTAGACAATACATTTGCTTCTCCTTATTTGCAAAATCCATTGGATCTCGGTGCTGATATTGTAGTGCATTCTGCAACAAAATATTTGGGTGGACACTCCGATGTTATCCATGGGGCAGTGATTACTAAGACGGCAGAACTTGCAGCACAATTACATTTTTTACAAAATGCTGTAGGTGCAGTACCTGGGCCACAAGATTGCTTTTTGGTATTAAGAGGTATTAAAACGCTTCATATCAGGGTAGAAAGGGCATGCCAGAATGCTGCTAAAATAGCAGAATTTTTGAACCAACACAATAAAGTATCACAAGTGTACTATCCTGGTTTTGAAAGTCATCCTGGTCATGAGGTAGCAAAAAAACAAATGCGAATGTTCGGAGGCATGGTATCTTTTGATCTTGGCGATAATAGTGAAGCGAGTGCACGCAAAATATTAAGTGGCACACATTATTTTTCATTGGCGGAGTCGCTCGGTGGCGTAGAGTCATTGATAGGGCATCCAGCTAGTATGACACATGGATCGATACCAAGAGAAGAAAGGCTGAAAGTAGGTTTGACAGATTCATTGATCAGATTGAGTGTAGGTATCGAAGACATCGACGATTTGATACAAGATTTGGATCAGGCATTGAGTTTGGTGTAAAATTGGAACTGCAAGAAATAATAATAATCTATAGGCCATATCAGGAGGTGCATCATTTCCTGATATGGTCTTTGGATTTTGAAATGACCTGATTTATAAGATAAATATAACAAACTATGTCAACTGATCCATCTAAGTTGAACTCCATAAAATCTTGGTCCGTTGACGATCGTCCAAGGGAGAAAATGCTAGCGAAAGGCCGCCAAAGTCTTACTGATTCTGAGCTTTTAGCTATTATTTTGGGATCTGGTTCGAGAGGTGAGTCAGCCGTTGACCTTAGCAAACGTATCCTTAATGATCATCAAAACAATCTCAATCAGCTTGGTAAAATTTCAATCAAGGATCTTGTCAAAAATTATAAAGGTGTCGGAGAAGCTAAAGCTATCAATATTGTCGCAGCTCTAGAACTCGGAAGAAGGAGGCAGGAAACCGATCCTATAGAACGGGCTTTAATAAGTTCGAGCAAAGACGCTTTTCTGATTTTACATCCATTGTTGGCCGACCTTCCTTATGAAGAATTCTGGATTGTCTTGTGCAATAGAGCAAATAAAGTCATTCATAAGCAATCTGTGGGTCGTGGTGGTGTCCATAGCGTAGTAGCTGATGTACGGATTATAATGAAATGTGCTTTAGATCATTTTGCAACATCAATCATACTTTGTCACAATCACCCTTCAGGCAATTTGAAACCTTCACAAGAAGATATCAAACTTACTAGTAAAGTGAAAGAAGCAGCCCGTTTATTCGAGATGATCGTTAGCGATCACATTATTATTGGCGATAATGGTTATTACAGCTTTGCAGATGAAGGCATTTTGTAATGTTGGATTTGGAATCACAAATTTCTACTTAGGATAATTTTTTTACCTGATATCTGTTTTCTTTTTACATTTACAGTTGTTTTGCATCCATAATTTTATAGAAATGATTCTAATAGCTCACCTTCAGTCTTATCTAAATTTTAATCTTTGGGCGAATGGTCAAATGACTGAATGGTTATTGGCAAAAGAACCTAGATTAATGACTACTGAAGTGAAGAGCAGTTTTCCTACTATAGACAAGACCTTGGAGCATATCTGGGTCGCAGAGTTCATATGGATGAAAAGAATCCAAGGGGAGACATTTGAAAACATTCTCGATGTTTGTGCTGGAAAAGATACACAGTTTATTAGTCAGATCCTCCTTGGCCAGTCAAAAACCTGTATCGAATATCTTGAGAATCTTGAGGACGAATCATTAAATGATGTGGTTTATTATACTTTATTATCTGGGGATAAAGGTTCCGCAACTATAGCAAATATATTACAACATGTGGTAAATCATAGCACTTATCATAGAGGACAATTGGTCACAATGGGAAGAGAACTAGGTTTGATTGATCCACCTAGAACAGATTATATGGAGTACGTAGGAAAAATTAATTCATACATTTAAATAATCGAAATAATCGAATATGAGACAAACCAATCTTCTTTACACTTTTGTATTTACCACAATTACATTTTTTGCACAAGGTCAAAATTATTTATTTGAGAAAGATAAAAGTGGGTTTTCTGGAGGAATTGGTTTACTTACGGAACAGTTTGAATCTGTGGACGCATATGCTTTGCATCTGGAATATACTATTTTAGGAAGATTTACATTAGGATATAATAGAGCAATTATAAGTGGTGGTGATGGTAGTAATAACTTCAATGCCAGCTATTGTATTGTCAAGAAACAAAACAATAAAAGTGGACTAAATATACCAATTATTATAGGTATTACAGGGTCAGAACAAACGGTATATTCATATGGGCTAGGCTTGTCATTTATAAATCAAACATCAGAATCTGTCAAGGTCGCCCCGACTTTTAGCATCGTACGATCTGTGCTGCCAAGTTCATATTATTCATTTAATAACAGTTTTACGGCAATTGGGTTTGAATTAAATATCATTAGTAATAAATTGAGAATAACGCCTAATGTTACATTTTCGCAGCAGATTGTCTTTTTTGGTTTAGATGGTGGGTTCTTATTTCAACATTAAAAAAATCAAATGCTTTCTGATTTGGGTATATTAATATCGAAATAATCTAAGCATCAAACCCAAACCATTTGCCAAATACGATAAAAAGGAATAGTATCAATATTATGTAGTAAATATATATTCCATATTCTTCGTTTCCTTCTATGATATCGTTTTTGGCCAAAACAAATCCAATTAATACCAAAGAGTAGCCCATCATATCAAGCCATTCGATACCAAATATAGTTTTACCTACAATTGAAATCAAAAAGCCTGATACGATTAGGACTTTACTTATGTTGTTTATTTTAGGAAACACCAAATGCTGTTTTTATTAACTCTAATTGTTGCTGATCGTGGATTTTTTTGAATCCAGTAGCAGGAGATGCACTTGCTTTTCTTGATATCAGTTCGATTGGATCTTTTCTGAAATACGTCATCAGATGTGACCATGCCCCCATATTGGCAGATTCTTCTTGTACCCAGTAGAATTCGGCTTTGCCATATTGTTTCATGATTTTTCGCATTTCTGCTTCAGGCAGTGGATATAATTGTTCAACCCTTACTATGGCTACATCTTTGATGTTATTTGCATTTCGGAATTCATTTAGTTCGTAATACAACTTACCTGAACAGAATAACACTCTTTTTGCTTTTTTGACAGAATCGTCCGCAATGATCTCTCTGAAAGATGTTTTGCCTATGAATTCTTCTAGGCTGCTTATGCATTCTGGATGTCTCAATAATGATTTTGGCGACATCAATACCAATGGTTTTCTATAAGGTAGAGCCAGTTGCCTTCTGATCATATGGAAGAAATTGGCAGGAGTAGTGACATTACAAATTAATAAGTTGAAATTGGCACAATTCTGAAGGAATCTTTCCATTCTTGCACTTGAGTGTTCAGGTCCTTGACCTTCCATACCATGTGGTAGCAACATTACCAGACCACTCATACGTTGCCATTTGCTTTCGCTTGAGCAAATAAATTGATCCACTATAGTTTGAGCACCATTATAAAAATCACCAAATTGAGCCTCCCAAATGGTAAGGTTACCAGGAGATGCTTGCGAGTATCCATATTCAAAACCCAAGACAGCAAATTCTGACAATAGGGAATTATAAATCATAAACTTACCATTAGCTCCTGCCAGGGTATTGAGACGATTGTATTCTTCGCTTGTTTTTTCATCAAAGAATACGGCATGTCTATGGGAGAAAGTACCTCTCTTAACATCTTGACCGCTCATTCTTACATTTTTGCCATCTAGCATGATAGAACCATAAGCCATTAATTCTGCAAATGACCAATCCAGGACTTTTTTGTCAATAAGTTCCTTTTTTGATTTCTGAAGTCTATTTATTTTGGATAATGCGGAGAATCCTTCTGGCAATGTCATTAAATGTTTAAGGATTTTGTCCACATCCTTTTTTGTGATACCAGTCTCTGGATTGACCATATCATCTACATTGAGTGTTTTTTTAAGTTGTCTCCATGCTTGCTCAGGTTCTTGATATGAATAAGGCAGTGTTTTTTGTTTTACTCTATCGAGACGATCTTGAAGTTCTGCCCAGAAACTTTGTTCGAGTTCTTCTCCTGCTTTTGGTCCGACATCTCCTCTTTCAATGAGCTTGTTGAGGTAGATTTCTCTTGGATTTTTGTGTGCATCGATAAGTTCATACATCAGTGGTTGAGTAAATTTTGGATCATCACCTTCATTATGTCCATGTCTTCTGTAGCACACCATATCTATAAATACGTCATTATTAAATTTTTGACGATATTCTACAGCTAATTGCGCAGCAAAAACTACAGCTTCGGGGTCATCACCATTTACATGGAATACGGGCGCTTGTACCAAACTTGCCGCTGCCGTGCAGTAGGTAGATGAACGAGCATCATCATAATTGGTTGTAAAGCCTATCTGATTATTGATCACAAAATGGATGGTGCCACCAGTATAGTACCCATCAAGTTGGCTCATTTGCACAGTTTCATACACAATACCTTGTCCTGCTGCTGCGCTATCACCATGGATAAGGATGGGTAAGATTCTGTCATAATCACTACCGTAAAGCAAATCTGCCTTAGCTCGAGTGAAACCTTCAAGTACTGGATTAACTGCTTCCAAATGTGATGGGTTTGGAGCAAGTTTCATTTGGACTAACTTTCCAGATGGAGTTGTGACTTGTGACGAAAATCCAAGGTGATATTTCACATCGCCATCACCGAAGCTCTGATCTAATATAGCAGTGCCTTCGAATTCATTAAAAATCTGATCATACGTCTTTGCCATGGTGTTGGCTAGGATGTTCAGGCGACCTCTGTGTGCCATCCCTATGACGACCTCTTCCACTCTGTCATCAGCTGCTGTATTGATGATTGCATCAAGAGCCGCTATAGTAGTCTCGCCGCCTTCTAGTGAAAAACGTTTTTGACCGACATACTTGGTATGCAAGAATTTTTCAAAAATGACTGCACCATTTAGTTTATTGAGAATTTGTTTTTTCTTATCAAGTGAAAGTCCATAACTTCCATCAAATACTCTGTTTTCTATTTTCTCACACATCCACATTCTTTTTTCACGGTTCTCAATGTGAGCGAATTCTACACCAAGATTACCACAATAAGTGATGCGCAATTTGTCTAGAATCTGAGCGAGAGTGGCATTTTTAAGGCCTATTTCTTCTCCTGCAGAAAAAACTTTATTCAGATCACCATCTTCTAATGCATAATCTGCCAAGTCAAGATGAGGTTGTCTGTCTTTACGTTGTTTTAATGGGTTGGTAGTTGCTAAAAGATGGCCTCTACTTCTGAAACCATGGATAATGGACATTACTCCAAATTCCTTTGTGGAAATATTTCTTTCACCAGATCGACTTTCAGAGTCAGCATTGCTGTTGCCATTTGCACTAAATTCAAAACCATCAAAAAAGACTCTCCATCCTTCGTCTATAGAAGTAGGATCTTGTTGATAATTTTGATACATTGAATCAATATATGCTGGGTGAGCATTAAATATGTAAGAATAATCCTTCATGGGTTTAATTTGTTGTTGTATTAATAAGAACAGTTGAAATCTTAAACTAAAAAAATAGATATTTTGGTATATATGTCAAAATGAATATTACTAGGTTGATTTCAAAATGATTAAAAACTATTTAGGTTAGGTCAAAATGCATGCAAAAGTACAAAGAATCAAATTTATTGACGTTAGATAAGGACTCTTTTTAAGTTAAATTTGTAAAAATCATGCTAGGGGCCACTCAAAATGAAATATTTATTGGTATTTTTATAGAAAATGTTTTTACTTTTAAATTAAAAGATATACTTTTGCACTCCATTTAAGAAAAATGAATCAAAAATAAAGATTTATGGCACAACACAAATCGTCTAAGAAAAGAATCCGTCAGGATATCAAGATAAGATTAAGAAACAGATATTATAAAAAGTCTGCTAGAACATCAATTGCAAAATTGAGATTGCTTACTGATAAGAAGGAAGCGGAAGTATTTTTGCCTAAGGTAATTAGTATGGTCGATAGACTAGCTAAGAAAAACACTTGGCACAAAAACAAAGCTTCTAACCTTAAGTCTAAGCTTACAAAGTACGTAAACAGCCTTTAATTAGCTTATAATTAAGGTAAATTAATATCAAGGTGTGCACTTAATTTGTGTACACCTTTTTTAGTTTTATGCAGACAGTACATTAGAATATGGAAAAATTATCTAAATAAATAAATCTAAATGTTATATTTGCAATGATTTATTTTACAAAAAGTTCAATCTAATTTTTTTGGCGATTCACATTAAACAATTGACCTTTCTTCTTATTTGTAGTATGTTACTTTTAACATATGAAGCTACAGGTCAGAATGATAACAAGCAGTCTACACAAGATACTTTAGTTGAAGATCAATTTTTTATTTATCCACTTGTTTTTTATTTGCCCGAGACTCGTTGGGGATTCGGGGCTGTAGGTCTTTTTCACTTTAGATTTAAGGGCGAACGTCATGACTCAAATCCAAGTCAGATACAATTTACAGCCAATTACACCCAAAATAAACAAGTAAATTTCATCATTCCTTTTGAACTATATAGATTTAATAATAAATGGAAACTCAAAGGGGAGTTGGCTTACTTTCGTTTTTTATATAATTTTTATGGTATTGGTAACCAATCTATATTTGAAAATAGAGAAACCTTTAATGCCAATTATCCAAGGTTTAGAATTGATGCGCTCCATAGATATAATCGTTTTTTTGTAGGTATGAGGTATCGATTTGACAATGTAAAAATATTTGATTTAAAAAAAGGTGGCATTCTAGAAAGTAATCCGATAGTTGGCAAAGAAGGTGGGTGGGTATCAGGAATAGGTTTTGTCACTCAATATGACAGTCGTGACTTTATCTACAATCCCACTAAGGGCTGTTACATTGAGGGCGAAATTTTTATTGGAAGTAAGATCGTTGGAAGTCAATATTCATTTCAGAGATATGCCCTTGATGCTGTAAGGTATATACCTTTATCTGTTGATCATATTTTGGCTATACATTTTAATACAGCAACAATACTTGGTGATCCATTTTTTAATGATTTATTATATTTCGGTAGTCCAAAACTTATGCGAGGATTTCAGGACAGAAGATTTGCAGATAAAAACCTATTGGTTATACAAGCAGAATACAGGTATCCGATTTATAAACGACTGCAAGGAGTAGCTTTTTCTTCTGTAGGGAATGTGGCTGATAGATATATAAATTTATTTGATGTCGGTCCTAAGTTTGCCTATGGTGGAGGTTTAAGGTTTGTTTTGACTAAGAAAGATAGAGTACGATTACGAATCGATTATGGAAGAACAGTCAGAGAAGGAGGTGCGTTTTATGCTACAATAAATGAGGCTTTTTGATTGAAATTTAGAAAACTGATGATTGAAATTCATCTTTGATTCCGAAAGTAGGCTTTATGTGAACAGAAAATTACGACTGACTTCTCAATATTTGCATCACTAGATATTAGACGGGTAACCTAAAAAGAAATTTGTATGCCTGATACTTGAAGTAATTTTTTAGCAATTTAATTTCTTTTGGATATACATTCGTTGCTATGACAATGTTATTTCTATTTTTGCGCTATGAAACCTTATAATATCGACCAAGCCATATTGCAGAGAGCATTCTCGTTGCTTTGCACTGCAAAATCTATCACGGAAGTTTTTGAAGAACAATTTAAAGTAGTATCTAAATATGTACATGCTACTTCTCGTGGTCATGAAGCTATTCAGATAGCGGTAGGTATGCAACTCACACCCAAAGATTACATGGCGCCATACTATAGAGATGATGCCATGATGTTAGCCATAGGAATGTCGCCTTATGATCTGATGTTGCAAGTACTAGCCAAAAAAGATGACCCATTTTCTGCGGGACGATCTTATTACTGTCATCCTAGTCTTAAAGATGACGACAAGCCTAAGATTCCACATCAGTCATCCGCTACTGGTATGCAAGTGATACCTGCGACTGGTGTCGCAATGGGTATTCAGTATAAAGAAAAAACTGGATTGGCGAGTGAGCTAGGTGCTATTGTAGTTTGCTCACTTGGTGATGCTTCAGTAACTGAAGGAGAAATATCAGAAGCTTTTCAGATGGCCGCACTCAAGCAGTTTCCTATTCTTTACCTTGTACAAGATAATGGATGGGATATTTCAGCAACAGCTGCCGAAACGAGAGCCATGAATGCTTTTGAATATGCCAAGGGGTTTCCAGGTATTGAGGCCGTCACTATTGACGGAAGTGATTTCGATACTTGTTACCAAACTTTAAAAGATATCATACATATCATCCGTACTGAGAGGAGACCATTTTTGGTACACGCCAAAGTTCCGCTACTTAATCATCATACGTCAGGTGTGAGAAAAGAGTGGTATAGAGACGATCTTGAAGCGCACATGAAGGATGATCCGTATGATAAATTATTGGAGAGTGTAAGGAAATGTGGAATTTCAGAAGAAACTATCTTAGACGTCATACAAAAAGCGAAAGATAGCGTAAAGGCTGATTTAGCTCAAGCACTTCTTGCCAAAGATCCAGAACCTGCGGATTTGTTTACCCACGATTTTGCACCGACACCTGTTTTGATGGAGTCTGGGGATCGATCGCCTATACATACAGACGAAACGGTCATGGTAGATTGTGCTTTGATTGCGATTCAGGAATTGATGGAAGATCACAAAGAGTGTCTCTTGTATGGGCAGGATGTAGGTGGAAGGTTAGGCGGAGTATTCCGGGAAGCAGCAACTTTAGCGCAAAAATTTGGAGATGATCGTGTCTTTAATACGGCTATTCAAGAAGCATTCATAGTAGGTAGTACAGTGGGTATGTCTGCTGTCGGTTTAAAACCAATTGTAGAAGTGCAGTTTGCGGATTATATTTGGCCAGGATTAAATCAGTTATTCACGGAAGTAAGTAGAAGTTGTTATTTGTCCAATGGTAAATGGCCGGTGAGTATGATATTGCGAGTGCCGATAGGTGCTTATGGTAGCGGCGGACCATTTCATAGCTCAAGTGTAGAGTCAGTTTTGAATAATATACGAGGTATCAAAATCGTATATCCGAGCAATGGCGCAGACTTGAAAGGGCTTATCAAAGCTGCTTATTACGACCCTAATCCAGTGGTAATTCTTGAACACAAAGGCCTATATTGGAGTAAGGTCAAAGGTACAGACACAGCTAGAAGACGTGTACCAGCCAAAGATTACATTCTCCCATTAGGAATAGGCAATATGGTGCAAGAAGCAACTTGTGATGAAAAAGAAAATAAAGTGCTGATAGTTTCTTACGGTATGGGTGTACATTGGTCATTGAATGTAGATAGCGATCTTGCTGATAAGGTAGGGATACTTGATCTTAGGACGTTGTACCCATTAGACGAAGCATTGATTTTTAGGAAGTCAAAAGAGTATAATAGGATCATTGTACTTACTGAAGAGCCTGTCAATAATACATTTGCGCAAAGCATAGCGGCAAGGATACAACAAAATTGTTTTGAATTATTAGATGCACCAGTGATTACAGTTGGGTCTGAAAATATGCCAGCCATACCACTGAATGAAGTATTAGAAAAAACCATGCTTCCCAATGCTGCTAAATTGAGCCAAGCCATCAGAAGTATTTTGTCATACTGATGCAACCGTTTGGGTTTTATTGTGTCTTTTGATTATTATTTTAATTTTTAATATATTTGATATGAGATTTCTTTTTTCTATTTTACTAGTTGGATTTTTGTCATGCATGAGTATTGCACAAAGTAAATCCCTTCCTGCTTTTACGTCTGTGTCAACAGGTGGATCTGTCAATGTGGAGTTAATAAAAGGAGATTCACCAAAAGCGGAGTACACCATTCAAAAGGGTAATGTAGAAGACTTATTTATTGAAGTAAAGGATGGTGAACTAACTATAAAAATAAAATCAAAAAACAAAAAATGGTCTGGGTCTGGGACTAAAGCAATGGTGAAGGTTTATTATATGGAATTGAGTAAAATAGATTGTGCAACAGGGTCATCCATTTCATCATATTCTGAATTAGATGCATCATCCATGGAGATAGAAGCTTCAAGTGGGGCAAATTGTCAGTTAAAATTAACAAGCAAAGACTTAAAAGTAAACGCTTCATCAGGGTCTAAAGTATCAATAAGTGGTACTTCCATAAAAGCTAGTTACGATGCGTCTTCGGGTGCTAAGATTGATGCTGCCGCTAACGAATCAGAATCTGTAAATGTAGAAGCCTCATCAGGAGCCAATGTTATGGTCCACGCTTCCAAAAAAATTACAGCTGACGCAAGTTCAGGAGGTATTATCAAGTACAAAGGGAATCCTGAGAGCAAAAACATTAACGCTGGAATGTCAGGTTCTATAAATTCATTTTAAACTTGATAAGCTAAACAAGTGCTATCTTTTTGGGTGGTAATTAGTCTGATTTTGAGTTTTTGAGATGCAAAAAATTAATTTTGTGTCGATTTCTTGTCATAATTTTAATATTTTACTAAAAAACATCTCAAAAAGCCATACTTTTGAATTCGGTCTTTGTTATTACCCATGTAGACCTTATTATAAATTAGAAGTATATGCCTTATAGAGTACTAATTTTATTTTTATTTATTTTACCAATGATTATGATTGGACAAAAGTCTTTTCAACCCAAGTTGGTAGAAACGGAATGGAAGGGCGTAGTGTATAGACAGGAATATACGGGAAATCTTACTTTTCACACTAATGGATATTCACTTGCATACAATAAAGGTAAACTAAAGACATATTACAAAACAAACTATTACCATTTCGAGTTGGGTTATATTAGTGATCCAAGAGAACAAAAACAGAATAGGAATATACCAGTTTCATTTAATAAGGTTTCGCAATCCTTTCGTTTTGGTAAGCAGAATAATCTGTATGTTATTAGAGCTGGTAAAGGTGTAAAAAAACTGATTACTGACAAGGCGAAAAGGAAGGGAGTTGCGATGGGTTATAATTATGAAGCTGGGCCATCGCTCGCCATTTTGAGACCATATTATCTTGAGTTAATATATAATTTTGAACAGGATGGTCAATTTTTTACCGAATTGAGATCGGAAAAATATTCAGAAGAAAACGCCACCAAGTTTCTAGATTATA
>JBBRJL010000003.1:0-21603 GCA_038219375.1 Chitinophagales bacterium
CAGTGTTATACATGAATGTAGCGGCAACTCTTGTTGGGGATACGCAAAGATCGAAGACAAATCTATCCCAGACTTGATTTGTCCTCCAGATGTTGTGATCAATTGTGAAAACCTTAATAATTTTGCAGTAACAGGATTTCCTACTTTGCCAGTAGGCGCTCAGGTAACTCCAATAATAAATACATTAAATAGATGGTTGCTAACAAATTTTGATAGATGCAGTGATGCCTTCCTCACATTTACTGACGTTTCATTGACAGATTTGTGTACTGGACCATATAGCTCTATTATTACAAGAACATGGCTAGTCACTGACAACTCCAATAATACATCTTCTTGCACGCAAGTCATCAGTGTAAATAGAGCTGATATAGATGATGTTATGTTTCCTGAGAACTATGATAGTGCTACTGGCCCATATGCATCACTTGAAGCTTGTGGTAGCTGGATAAAAATACCCATCGGCCAAGATTTTGCTGGTAATCCAAGCCCTGAATCTACAGGTTATCCTATTGGCACTCTTTGCTTAAAGTCAGCGGTTACCTTTACAGATGCAATTCTTCCTATTTGTGGACCAAATTCATACAAAATCGTCAGAAGATGGACAGTTATAGATCATTGCACCAGTACCATTAGAACAAGAAACCAGCTGATTACAATAATGGATACTCAAAGTCCTATTATTACTTGTCCTCCTGATTTGACTGGAAGTCCGGGTACTGCTGCTGTAATATTCGCTACTGAACATGAATGTAGTGGAGATTGGACAGTACTGCCTCCCAAAGTAATTTTTGATTGTTCATCAACAACATGGGATGTACGTTTCTTACTTGCTGACAGCGATGGTCTGCCTCCTCTGAATGGTAACTATGTAAAGGTAAGCGGTAATGTACAAGTAGTAGGTAGCTATCCAAATTTTAGAATACTTAATTTGCCTTCAGGTCTTACATGGATTAAGTATACAGTGACAGATATATGTGGTAACTCCACAGATTGTTTTACAGAAGTCGAAGTTGTGGATAATCAACCACCAACTCCAGTCTGTGACAAAAATACTATCATTGCAATAAGTAGCGATGGTATGGCAAATGCTGGTGTTTATACTTTTGATGATGGTAGTCACGATAACTGCGAATTGGTCTGTCTAAAAGTGAGAAGAATGGACAATCTAGTAGAGTGGAATACATTGAAATGCGATAATCAAATCAAATTTACTTGTGCTGATATAGGTAGAGTAATCATGGTTGAACTAGGTGTGTGGGATAAAGGAAATTTATTCAATTCTTGTATGGTGGAAGCTAGAGTTCAAGATAATATCTTTCCAATATTAACGATTCCTGCTAATGTTACTGCTAATTGTACAGAAGATTTTACAACGCTTACTAGATTTGGTACAGCGACAGTAACTGACAATTGTTCGGCAGTAGTTGTTGTAGATAGCTTATACTCACTCAACGAATGTAAAATAGGCCAAATTAGAAGAACATTTACAGCAACTGATGTTTATGGTAACGAAACTGTAAAAGTTCAAGTAATCACTGTTAGTAACAATACGCCTTTTAGAGCTAATGATATACAGTGGCCTACTAATACAACCTTGAGTAACGCATGTATAAAAAATATAGATCCTGACAATCTTCCACTTGCTAGTAGAAGACCAAGATATTTAAGAAATACTACTTGTGCACAATTAGCATCTGATTACGAAGACATAGTTTTCAATTACACAGAAGAAGCATGTGCAAAAGTACTTAGGAAATGGACTGTTATCGATTGGTGTCAGACCGTACCGGGTTTTCCATTGATTGGTACCTGGACTTATACACAGGTTATCATGATCAATAATACAGTTTTGCCTACTATTACGAAAGGTTGTTCTACATCTGACCTTACCATCACCCAGGTAGGTGTTTGTACTGCAAACGTTAGCGTAACGGCAACAGCAACAGACGATTGTACACCATCTAACTTACTTAAGTGGACTTACACAATTGATGAAGGTAATAACGGTAGTTTAGAAGTAGCTTCTGGTGTTGGTAACAGCATAAACAGAAACTTCCCTTATGGAACCCATAAAATTACTTGGTCCGTCAAAGATGCTTGTAACAATGTAAGAACTTGTAATAATATTTTCACAATTGTGGATGATAAAAAGCCAACGCCTTACTGTATTTCTGAAATAGTAACAGTCATCATGCCTACTTCAAAAGAAATCACCATTTGGGCATCTGATTTTGACCTTGGAGGAGCAGATAACTGTTCTACCGGTAGTCAATTGGTCTCTTCATTCTCTGCTACAAATAGAAATGATATATCGAGATCCTTTACTTGTGCGGATCTAGACGGTGCTTCAAGCAAAGGATTTACACTCAATGTGTACACCATTGATGCGGCAAATAATAGTGATTTTTGTACAGTAAGATTGATCGTTCAAGACAATAACAACTCGTGTGGTACAAATGTAGGAGGTAAGATTGTTTTACAAGGAAATGTTTACACTGATGCAGGTGAAATGGTTCATGATGTAAAAGTAGAACTTACTTCTGACCAGGCAGAATTTCCAAAGTCAGCAAATACTGTGACTACTGGTAAATTCTCCTTCGGTGAGTTGCCAATGTACGAGGATTATACCATCCAAGCGGACAAACTTGATGATGCTTCTAATGGTATCTCTACCTTAGACCTTGTTTTGATTCAGAGACATATTTTAGGTGTAGCTGAATTGGATTCACCATACAAATTGATTGCAGCTGACGTCAATAATTCACAAAAGATATCTGCAGCCGACCTTGTAGAACTTAGAAAAGTAATTCTAGGTATTCAATCTACCTTCAATAATAATAAGAGTTGGAGATTTGTAGATGTGGCACAGCAGTTTGCTGATCCTAAAGTTCCTTTCCCTTTTAATGAAAAGATCGGCATGATCAATCTTGATCACGATGTAGCAGGATTAGACTTCGTTGCTGTAAAAATAGGTGATGTCAATGGTTCAGCTCAAGCTAATGCACGTGCAAATAATGTAACATCTAGAAGTAATATCATCTTAAATGCGGATGTAGTAAGTGGAAAACGTGGAGATATAGTTGAAGTGAGCCTTTCGGCAAATGATCTTCAACAAGTATTGGGTATGCAAATGACTTTAGGATTCGATAAGGCTAAGGCTGAATTGATCGATGTAAAATCAAATAGTCTGGTATTTAAAGATGAGAATTTCAGTTTTGGTGACCTATCTGAAGGTATGTTACATTTTAGTTGGAGTTCCATAGAAGCAGTAAACATCAAAGACCAATTTTTGACACTTCAGTTTAGATTATTGAATGAAGTGAAGGACGAGAACATGGTATCATTATACCGAACAAAGCTTGTACCTGAGATTTATACAAACGAAGGTAACCAAGTGGTGACAAATAGCGTGAAAATTGAAAGCAGAAACGCTGAATTGGAACATTCTGATAAGTTTGAATTATTCCAGAATGTACCCAATCCATTCAATACATCAACGATAATAGGATTCAACTTGCCAACAGCGGAGCAAGTAACTCTCAAGATTTATGACCTTACAGGGAAACAAGTATATCAAACCAAAGGACATTATGTCAAAGGTTATAATATCATCAACCTAGAAGTATCTACATTGAATCTCAATGGCGTACTGTACTATCAGCTTGACACAGAAAATTATTCTGCAACACGTAAAATGATAGTCATAAAATAAATCGGATAAAGCGTGCAGTCTTGAAAAAAGACGAAGTTTTCGGGACTGCACACCTTCCAGATTTATCAAATATGAAATCTTATCGATTTAATCAAATATTAAATTTTCATCCAATGAAAAGACCCAATTTTACACAAATTTCAAACCTGTTAAATGTATTTTCAGGTTTCTTCAAGACGACCACACTGGCATTCTCAATTGCCTTAACTCTAATACTTTCGCATTATTCAGTGCAAGCTCAGGTTCAGGTAAATTGTAATACCATCATGGCTTGTAATGATAATGTTCAAATATCACTTGATGATGATTGTTCTATGACCATCGAACCTGATATGATTCTAGAAGCTCCTGCTTACACAGATGAGTATTATGATGTTGAAGCAAAATTGCCAAATGGTACTTCTTTGCCGCCAACTGTTGTAGGCACTTTCAATGGTCAGAATGTAGTTCGACCCACCATCAACAGTGCACACATTGGACTTACACTTAAAGTAAGAGTTAGCCTCAGAGGATGTGGTAATTCTTGTTGGGGAAATGCGTCTATCGAAGACAAATTGCCACCAGTGATTGTGACTTGTCCTTGCGAAGAAAGAATTACTTCTTTTGATACCATCGTAAGCGGAAATACGCCTTCATATCAGAGACCATTCGGTTCTATTTGTACCGGTGGAATGGGTGGGTTTGCTGCGGCAAGTCATACAATCATACAGTTTGCAGTAGATGCTACAGGAATTGTGGATATAAATTTGGGTCAAACAAATGCCCTGTTTAACGTTTATGCCGGTGCCTTTAATCCTGCTTTGCCTTGTACAAGTTTATTAACCATGAATACAAGAACTTTTTCAGGGAGCCTTAGTGTTGGTACTAATTATTTTTTAGTAGTTTCAGCAGTTAATCTATTGCCACCAGGGTTTAGTATTGTAATTAATACATTAGATATCAATAGTAGAGAAGGAAATGTTAAATCTTCAGTTGCGGCATCTATTTGTACATTGACTTGCAACGGCGAGACAACTTTTCTCAATCAGACAGCGATAAATGCACAAAATAGACCAATATTCAGAGATGGATGCGGTGGTAATTTAATCCTAAAGAAAACAGATTTTGTGGAGCCTCAACTTTGCGCTGAAGCTTATGCAAAAATTATCAGAAGAGAGTGGACTGCAACAGATGCAAGTGGCAACTTATCTGGTGTGAAAACTCAGTTCTTTTACTTAGAAAGAGCAGATCTAGAAGATGTAGTTTGCCCGGTGGACTTTATCAGGTCATGCAACCTTCCTTTTGCTACTTTGCCTAATGGCGCTCCAACACCTGGAGTAAGTGGACAACCTTCTAATATTACTTGTCAAAACATTCAAGTTTATTATACCGATGTAGTATTTGATTTGTGTGGCGCTGGTATCAAAGTATTCAGACAGTGGAATATCATCGATTGGTGCACGGGTGAAGACAAAATTTGCCCACAGACCATTAAGATTGAAGATGATGTGCGACCAATAATCACTTGTCCTGCAGATATGGTTTCACCACTGGATAATGAGACAGTAGCTTCGGTCATCAATACAAAAAGTTCTTCATGTACCGCAGATTGGGCTGTAATAGCACCGATAGTGGTATATGATTGTTCAGCTACAACTTGGACGGTCGCTTTCAAAAAAGCTGATGCTTTAGGTAATGATCCTGGTCCATCTACACCATTCACAACAATAGAAGGTGACACAAGGGTAATAGGAACTTATCCAAATTTTACCATCATAAACTTACCACTAGGTAGGACATGGATAAGATATACCGTTACTGACGAGTGTGGTAATGCAACTGATTGTTTTACAGAAGTAGACGTAATAGACAAAACACCACCTACAGCTATCTGCGAAGGAAGTACGGTGATTTCATTGGAAGATAGCGGTTGGGCTGAATTATTTGCAGAGTCACTTGACGATCACAGTAATGACAATTGCGAGATCGATAGCTTTGAAGTGAGACGTAAAACAACGACTTGTCCAGGATATGCTTCAGACCTTAATTTTGGCCCAAAAGTGCGTTTCTGTTGTTCAGACATCACACCTTCAGGTGCAACGGTTATAGTCATCTTAAGAGTGTATGACAAAGCTGGTAATTTTAACGATTGCGAAACAACAGTAAAAGTACAAAACAAACGTAAGCCAGTAATCACATGTCCTTCTAATAAAATATTGGCATGCGGCGACACACGAATAGCAGGTTATGCTGCTAACAATACAACATTTTTTGATACTACTTTCTTCGGAAAGCCAACAGTAACAGGTGTTTGCGGCAATCTAAACGTTAATAGCAGATTGATTTCAAATTCACTTAACTCATGTGGTGTTGGTACCGTAGTCAGAGAGTGGTTTGTAGTGAGTGACCCAACAGTATTTTGTAGACAGACACTTACGGTTTCAGCACCAACTTTTGGACTTGTTAACATAATATTTCCAGGTGACATTACTTTGAATTCATGTAATGTAGATGACGCATCTCCAGAAGTACTTAATAGCAAACCAATCATTACTTCTTCTGTCTGTAATCAGATTGGAATATCATATACTGATCAATTATTTTACGAAGTACAAGATGCATGTGTGAAAATATTGAGAACATGGAGAGTAATCGACTGGTGTACTTACAATCCAGTTTCAGGTCCAATTTTTGAGAAAACACAAGTGATCAAATTGAGAGGTACTGATGCACCAAGATTTACATCAGGTTGTACTACACGAACTATTAATACAGATCCTATCAGATGTGATGCTGAAGTTACCTTTGTAGCTACTGCTGAAGATGCATGTACAGATGCTAATCAACTGAAATTCACATGGACATTAGACATCAATAAAAACAATACAATAGATGCTTCAGGTACAGGTAATACATTTACTAGAATCCTTGCTGTAGGTACACACAGAGTTACTTTCGTAGTGACAAATAGATGTGGTACTTCTTCAACATGTGCTTACGATGTTGTCATCAGGTCTACTAAGAAACCAACACCTATTTGTCTTGGTGAAATAGTATGGGTGATCGATGCAGATGGTTCTACTGATGTATGGGCTAGTGACTTTAACTTTAAGAGCACAGGCGCATGTGGAAATGATGCAAATCTTAGATTTTCATTCAATGCAGCAGGCAACCAACCTGAAAGGAGATTTACTTGTGCAGATATTCCAAATGGTCAAGTAGCTAGGATTCCATTGAAGATGTATGTAATAGATGCAGCTGGTAATAGTGATTTCTGTGACGTAACATTAATACTTCAAGACTCGCCACTTACTAATGCATGTACAGATGTTGCAGGATTGTTACCTATAGTTGCAGGTAGAATTACCACAGAAATGTCGGAAGGTATTGATGGTATCGAAGTAGAACTTATCAACACGACCAGCTCAATAGAAATCAAAGATATGACAAAAGATGAAGGTCTTTATAAATTGACAGGAGTTGATGTTTTTGATCCAAAATCTATTGGAGCTTACAAAAATACGGATATGTTGAATGGTGTATCTACGCTTGATTTAGTATTGATTCAGAGACACATTCTTGGTGTACAAGCGATAACTTCACCTTACAAGTTATTGGCAGCAGATGTGAATAATTCAAGAAGTATCACGGCAAGTGACTTAGTAAATCTAAGAAAATTGATCCTTGGTGTAAGTACTACTTTGGACAATAACACTTCATGGAGATTTGTTCCTACCGAATTTGTATTCCAAGACCCTACTTTCCCATTTGATTTCCCGTCTAAGATTAATCTTGATTCATTATTTGAAGATAAATCTAATGTGAATTTCACAGCGATAAAAGTAGGAGATGTTAACAATAGCGCACTTGCAAATGCTAGCAGTAGATCTACAGAAAGCAGATCGCAAAATGCACTTTTTGTTGCAGATGAAATGTCTTACAATTCAGGGAATGAAGTATCATATGTAGTAAAAGCTGGTGATGCGATGGAAATTATGGGTGCTCAGTTTGCACTTCAATACGATGCAAACGCCTTGAGATTTACAAGTATCGAATCAGGTGCTTTCGGTCTGACAGATCAAAACATGAACTTGTCAGGTACTGAGAATGGCACTTTAGCCATCAGTTACGATATAGCACGTGGCATGGATATCGATGCTGATGCCAAATTATTTACGATCAAGTTTCAAGCTCTGAGAAGTGGAAATACAAATGCTATCACGTTTAATGATGATGTCTTGAAGGCAGAATTATACGAGACAGATGCAACGATTCGCCCATTGAGCTTACAGTCAAGAACAGAAGGTCAGTCAGGTGTTCAGAATATGCTGTACCAAAACGAACCAAATCCATTTAAGGATTATACAAACATCTCTTTTGAATTGGCTAAGCCTTCAGCAGCGATTGTAAGAATTCTGGATGTAACAGGTAAAGTAGTTTTCACTTCGTCTAATGTGTACGAAAAAGGATATCACGTAATAAATGTAGCTGGAAGTTCACTTGGAACTTCAGGAGTCTACTACTATCAAATTGAAGCTGGAGAATTTTTCTCTACCAAAAAGATGATTTTAATCGAGTAATGTGTTTATAAAAATGATTCTGGGTTTTTTCAAACCGGATATGGCAACATATCCGGTTTTTTTGTTGTTACCAAAATGATTTTTAGCAAAAATAAGTACATGTTAGCATACATCATAAAAGAAATCAACCAACCACCTTTCAAAACTGAAGTTCCTTGTCCTATCCCAAACGAACATGAAGCTCTGGTCAAGATATCCGCTTCAGCACTCAACCATAGAGAAGTTTGGATAACAAAAGGACAGTACCCCGGTATTAGACTCGGTGCCTTCATGGGTTCAGATGCTTGTGGTATTTGGGAAGGGAAGGAATATATCATCAATCCTGGTTTGGATTGGGGCAGCAATGAAGCGTATCAATCGCTTGATTTTAGGGTCTTGGGTGTTCCTGATGATGGAACCTTTGCAGAGTATATCCGCATTGACAAAAAGTATCTCCATGCCAAACCATCCTTTCTTACCGTGGAAGAAGCTGCGGTACTTCCTTTGGCTGGGGTGACAGCATACAGAGCACTAATCACTAAGACCAAGCCGCAAGTAGGGGAGAAGGTACTCATCTCTGGTATCGGTGGTGGAGTTGCTTTATTTGCGTTGCAATTTGCTCTAGCACTGGGCTGTGAAGTCTATGTGACTTCAGGTTCGGAAGATAAGATCGTAAAAGCTATTTCTCTTGGGGCAAAGGCTGGGTATCTATATAGAGAGCATGATTGGACAAAAAAATTATTGGTAGATACAGGAGGCGTAGATGTGGTGATAGATAGCGCAGGCGGGCCTGATTTTAATAATTTAGTTAAAGTCTGCAATCCTGGTGCAAGGATAGCTTTTTATGGAGGATCACTAGGTAAAATTGAAGGTCTCAACCCACAACTAGTATTCTGGAGACAAATATCAATTTTTGGTAGCACGATGGGCTCTGAACTTGATTTTGCTAGTATGTTGGCATTTGTAAATGAATACAAAATTCAGCCAATTATAGATGCGGTGTTTAGTTTTGATGACGTACCATTAGGTTTTGAAAAAATGGAAGCAGGTAAACAATTTGGTAAAATAGTATTTAAGCATTAAGAATAAAAATTCAAAAGATGACAAAATTAAGTGTAAATATTAATAAAATAGCACTAATAAGAAATTCTAGAGGCGCCAATTATCCTGACCTAGTCAAAGTGGCTATGGATTGTGAAGAGTTTGGCGCACAAGGGATTACGGTACATCCACGACCTGACGAAAGGCATGTCAAATTTGCAGATATACCGGCTCTAAAGGAAGTGGTGACCACAGAGTTTAACATCGAAGGATATCCATCTGAAGATTTTTTAAAAATGGTTATTCTTCACAAGCCTCATCAATGTACCTTAGTGCCAGATTTGCCAGGAGCGCTCACTTCTGATAATGGTTGGGATACGATCACGCATGCTGTTTTTCTCAAAGACGTAGTCAGTAGATTACAAGATGCTGGTATTAGGGTAAGCTTATTCATTGATCCTGTAGCGGATAGATTACAAGCTGCAAAAGAGACAGGAACAGATCGTATTGAGTTTTATACAGGTCCGTATGCACATGATTTTCAAATAAATAAAGCATCAGCTATTCAATCATTTTCTCAAGCAGCGGCAATATGTCAAACGCTTGATCTAGGTATCAATGCAGGCCATGACCTCAATCTTGATAATCTTAAATATTTCAAACACCATGTCCCAAGACTCTTAGAAGTATCTATTGGTCATGCCTTAGTTTGTGACGCACTTTATTACGGATTGAAAAATACGATTCAGATGTACCTACATCAATTGGACTAATGAAACATCAACCTTTGCGGCTGCGCAGGTGCTCCCAAGGCATTTAGCGTATAAGTGACATTGAGCAAGATGTATCTACCTATGGTATTTGAGATAGATTCTTCGATGTAAGTCTCTGAAGCTGTCCTGTTGACGCCTTGGTTTTGATTCAGTATGTCAAATATCCTAAGTTTTGCAGTGAGTTTGTTATCCATAAATCCTTTGGAAACGGAAGCCTGCCAAAGTTTGACAGAAGTAACTTCATCAAATGATCCTTGGCCATAAATATTATACTCCATTCTCGTATCGATGGTCCATCCTTTTCCCGCAAAAAGTGCTAAGTAACCATCATAAGTTTGGTTTATAAAGTCACTGTTTAATGATTCGTTGTCTTTATAGATGTTATTATTGAAGCTCCACCTTCCTCCGATGGAAGCATCATATCTTGTTTTCGTCTTATTTTCTAGCATGACATTCACACCATTAGACCATCTATTTATATCAATGGCTTGGTCATTTATAAAGTTGATACCACTAGTAAGAGATGAATTAAGACCTGCTCTAAATTTTGCCTTCATAAAATTGAGTGGGCTGCTATAATTGAGGTTACTTGCTATCGTTGTTTCTTGATCTGTATTCCGAGGGGTCTGTTTCCTTACCGCAAACTGATCAATAAATGATGAAGTCGTAATCCTATTTTTTGTATAACCCATTCTAATATTTGCAAACAAACTTTTGAAATTGAACTGATCAAAGAAGAAATATCTTAGACGCATATTATGTCTGTATTCAGGTACTAGATCAGGATTTCCCTCGTATAGATTTAATGGGTTGGAATTGTCCACCACGGGCTGCAATTGATCCATAGATGGTTCACGAACGGAAGTAGAGTAATTAAGTCGAATATTTGTCTTTTCAAACTCTAAAGAAGCTTTTGGTAAAAAATAATTAAAACTTCTAAATATAGGATTTCCGATATTAGGTATGCCATCTAGATTTGAATTTTGGTATTCCAATCCTGTGCTGAAAGTAAGCTTTTTGTTTTTTAACCTTATGTTGGCTCCCCCTATATTATAGACAAAAGTATTATCAAATGACCTGCTTAATTCTTCATTAAACTGTCTAATCGTCGTATTATTGGGATCTAAATCAAAAAAATCTTTGATCAGATCTGTTTTATTATTTTTTCTGGAAGCATTTAGGGTAAGAAACCATTTTGGGCTCAAAGGCTCTGTATAAGTGCCCCCCACACTATAATTATTGTTGGTAGAGTTTTGGAACTGATATTGGAAAACAGATTTTTCAATAATTTGAACTAGGTTTCCATCAAAGACATTTCCAAATACATCATTTGAAAAACTAGAAATATTATTGCCATAAGCACCATCCAATGTAATGGTACGACCTATTTTATTTAACTTTTTGCGAATATTGAGTTGTAAAGAATAATTGTCATTATTTGTATTGCTCATGTTATTCTGAATATTTAGGTTGAGCAGAGACCTAACAGAATTCAACGTGGAATCTATCAAATCACTTGAAATCTCACTATCACGAATACCAACAGAACCAGTAAATGTCATTTCTGTGGTGGAATCTATTCTTAGATCCAAAACAGAATAAAAATTATGGTTAATTCCTTTATTGATGGAGTTTTTTGATTTAATATTGATAAGGTTGATATCTCTTAGGAAGGAATTTGTATTGGTCACTTCTCGGAGATCTGTGTTGTTTTGACTTAGATAGTAACTGAAGTTTACTTTGTTCTTATTGCCCAAATCGTAATTGAGATTGACCCCTGCAGTTCCACTTTTTGTTTCACCATTATTGTTCTGATCGAATGAAATGGGAGCTCCTGTGTTAAAGTTTAATCTTCCACCACCACCAGACATACTTGCAAAATCACCTACGCTAATACCTGTATTATTGAGATTGTTGAGTCCGCCGATGAATGACAATTGTAGCTTCTTGTCAAAACGATTGAGCATTCCCTTTCCTTCATAACGATCGTCTGTACCGTAACCGCCCATTACATTTCCGAAGTAACCACTTTTTTTATCGTCTTTCAATTCGATGTTGATTGTTTTTTCAGCTTGACCGTCGTCTACTCCTGTAAATTCTGATGTTTTTGATTTTTTATCAAAGACTTGTACTTTTTTGACTGCACTAGCAGGGAGGTTTTTAGTAGCCATTTTAGGGTCTTTACCGAAAAATTCTTTGCCATCTACAGTCACGGAAATTACATCTTCACCTTGTACTTTGATACCACCTTGTGCATCAACTTCTACACCAGGAAGTTGTTTAAGTAAATCTTCTACCACCGCATTTGGTTGGGTTTTGAAAGCATCTGCATTAAACTCAATGGTGTCTTTAGTCACTTTAATGGGCACATAATCTCCAGAAATGGTCACTGCATCGAGAAGTTTTCCTTCTTCATTCATCGTAATGATACCTAAATCTACTGTTTTTTTGTCCCCTTTGACATCGATTAATCTTTGGATAGTACCATAACCGATATAGGTCACTTGAAAATTGTAAGACCCTTGTGGCAAGTCATTAATTATAAATGTTCCGTCTGTCTCCGTGGCAGCAAAACCTACAAGTACAGAGTCGATAGGATTGAGTGCTACGGTCACGGCACCGATCAAGTTTTTATTTGCTGAATCTTGGATCTTTCCTTTTAGGGTGTAGTCTTGAGCAGAAATACCCATCGCCACAAGCAAAATTGATGCAGCTAATATTATTTTAGTCATCTAATTAATGATTATAAGTTGTTGATTTGATTTTTACCTATACATTCTTCGCCCTTGGCCTCCCCACATTTCGCGTTGTTCTTTCATTTTTTCATCACGCAGTTTTTTGAAGTCAACTTGTGTTATCTTATCTCCTTTTTTTGGTGCTTCTATTGGTTTTTCGAGTGGATTTTTATCTACTTCGGTGGCAATAATATGCGTTTGAGCACTTTGGATTTCAAGGATTAGGCCCGGTAGTTTACCATATTTATCAGGACCTGTAGATACAGGAATTTGAGGTGTAAAAAAAGCAACTAGATTAATAGTACTATCTTTATAAGTAGCTTTCATACAGGTATAGCCTAAGATTATTTTTTGTTCGCCAGCGCTTACCTTCCATTTGACATTCGCTATTGAGTCAAATACCAAGAAGTCTTTACCAAAAAAACTAATTTGCTCCAATACTTTTGCTTCACTTATGTTTTTATAATACGTTCTCGCACCTTGATTTCTCATCCTTCTGAACATTCTAGGAGTATTGTCATTAGGATTTTCTACTTCTACTACATCTGGATCTTTTTCATACAATGATGCTGCCTTGCTAAACTTAAGTCTCATAGCCACTTCCATAGATTTGGGAGCATCAGCCGGCATATCTTCAAATTCAAAATAGGTAGTTTGTTTATACTTTATAGTGCCTTCAGTAGACTGTGCGCTAATAGTTGCGACTACAAATAAAAATAATAAAACAGAAAAAAAATTCATAAATATAATTTGAAAGTCAAATGTAGACAATTCTGAACTTCAAAGGTTTAATATATGAGAGTTTAGTAAAATATTAACGAAATAGGTATTGCTATTTCTATCTTTCGAGTTCAATATGCTATCAGGGCATATTTATATTAATCTGATGTGCTTGTTTAGTTAATTTTTATCCATATTTTCGCAATAAATTTGTATATCTGTTGAGTAGTATTACTTTTGTCGTCTCATGTGTCCAATTCGTAGGTAGCGTTTTATTATCCTTGGGTTCGTTTACGTGAGAGAACATTTTTATGGGCTTTTACCATTATTAACAGTATTTAAAAGAGATATGATTGAAGTAGTGAAGGGTTTATTTGATTTTATTATGCATATAGATGATCATTTATTTACCATGATAGGTGAGTATGGTGTTTGGGTTTATATCATTTTATTTTTAATTATTTTTGTAGAAACAGGATTGGTGGTGATGCCTTTTTTACCTGGTGATTCTTTATTATTTGCCGCTGGGGCATTTTGTGCGGGTGTAATAAATGATGCTGGGGAAACAGCCCAACTCAATCTTTGGATTGTATTAGTGTCTCTATTAATTGCTGCGGTGATTGGTGATGGACTCAATTATTGGATAGGTAAAAACATTGGACTGAGGATGCTGAGTTGGGAGATAAAAGGATATCGACCTGTGAAAGAAAAATACATTGAACAAACGCAAGCTTTTTATGCAAAACATGGGTCAAAGACGATTATCATGGCCAGATTTGTGCCAATAGTGAGGACGTTTGCACCGTTTGTGGCTGGTATCGGGAGGATGGAGTACAATCAATTTTTTAGGTATAATGTCATCGGAGGATCTGTGTGGGTAATAGGATTGACATTAATAGGTTATTTTTTCGGTAATATCCCGATCGTAAAAAATAATTTTGAGACAGTCATATTTCTGATTATTGGAATATCTTTATTACCAATAGTTTACGAAGCTATTAAACACCAATTTTCTAAGAATAAATAAACCATAGATTGTAAATTCTTCCTATTCAAGTTATGTAATATCTTTGTTTGAATCAATACTTTTAACGCTGTAAGATTTGGGGTCTAAATTGGTTAAGACTAGATTTCCGATAAAATGCGTATAAAACGATATTTCGGACTCATTTTTTTGAATTATTTTGTAATCATTAATGTAATAGTTTAACTTATCCTTTCAAAAATCCCTTATTTCTATCTTTTAAAAAAGGCAACTTCTCTCTAAAAGAATTCATTTTAGATATATACAAATCGTGAATCATAAAAGCAGGACTTTCTTGCATTTCTACTAAGATATCCCCATTGTAATCTACAATCATCGAAGAACCTGGATAAATATAGCCATTATGATCACTACCTGTACGATTGACACCAATCACATAGCACTGATTTTCTATAGCTCTTGCTATGAGCAATGATTTCCAGTGAGAAATGCGCGTGGTCGGCCAATTGGCAGTATAAATGAGCACATCCGCAGGTGTCTCTGTATAGGAAAGGTATGGAAATCTTAAATCGTAACAAATAAGTGGTTGAACTAGGAAATTATCAAAATGAAATTGTACAGTTTGATGACCTGATTCGTAATGATCTGACTCGCCTGCCATAGAAAATAAGTGTATTTTGTCATATTTAGCAACAACTCCTAAAGCATTTACCACAATAAATGTATTAAAATATTGACCATCTCGATACATAGGTATTGAACCGGATATAGTCATACCATATTCAGCAGAAAAAGTGGATAGTTTTTGAATGGTATCATCTTGCCAGTTTGTCATAAGATCTTGGGTTTGCATAATATAGCCAGTATTAAACATTTCCGGTAATACCAATAAATCTGTTTTCCCTGAAAGTTGCGCACAAACTTCTTCAATCTTTGAGAGATTTGCCTCTGGATCTAGCCAAGCTATATCATATTGAAAAATACTAACCCGCATAAGATGTTTATTTGTTTTGAAAGGGTATATGTATAACCACAACGAAGCGTTTTTGTTTGGATTTTGATGTATTATACCAACAGTAAAAAAAGACAGTCCAATCAACTCCACCTTTTTCATTTACTAAATAAAAAATCTGATCCTGTCTATTGAACTGTTTTTGTTAAAATTGGTATGACCACCGAAGATGCAAAATTTCGCTTAGTGAAGGTGGGGCTTTGTATGTTTACTAGTGATATTTTTCTTCATCACTCATCTCTCACCACTCACTTTTCTAACTTCATCAATATCCTGTACTCCGTAGGTAGGTAGTTATTAATGCGATTGCCCAAATTTTTGAGCCACCCAATACCCAATCCTTTATAAGTAGCGAGCACCCAGGATTTGTGTGTGGAGTTTATTTCATTTAGTTCTCTTTTGAGATAGAGTAAGGCTTCTCCTTTGGTTAGCTCGATGGTAGGTATTTCGCCTGATATATCTAAGGAAAGTGATAGGCTATGATCTGGTACAAAGACCGTTTTGTTTAGTGTGCCAACAGTAGTCCCACAATATATAATGCGGAGAAAATGGCTCAGTATTCTAGCAGAATCCTTATATTCGGAAGGGAATAAATGTAAGTTTCCTACCTTGTCTATGAGAAGCTCTTTTCCATCTGAATTTATCCAACGCTGTAGCAATGGGACAAGTTTTTTATCTAAATTAATTAGATTTTTGTCATCAGTTTTCCATTTCGTTACTTGGTTTGGAGATGCTGTTTTTTGCATTACAGAAGCAAAAAAACCTTCGCCAGTCGTCATGTGCGGAAAAAATTGATAACCCAATGCACTACCTTTTTGGACATCAGTGATTTGCCAAGCTGGATCTATTTCAAGAGATACTGAGGCCAAGCCATATTTTTCCATGGCAAATTGAACATTATTAATGTTTTCATAATCGTTGTACGTGCATGTTGAATAGATAAGGTGTCCTCCTTCCTTGAGTGATGGCAAGATGTCATTAATTATTTTTTGTTGTCTGATAGCACAATTTGTTACATTTTGTGGTGACCATTCCGAGATAGCATTTGGATCTTTACGAAACATACCTTCTCCCGAACAAGGCGCATCAATGAGAATAATATCAAAAAAATCTTCTAAGGCAGTAAAATCCTTGGGGTCATTATTTGTAACGATGACATTGGAATAACCTTCTTTACTCAAGTTGTACTTTAGCGTGTATGCCCTGTTTTTGACTATTTCATTTGCAACAAGCAAGCCTTGGTGATTTAGAAAAGCAGCTATTAATGTGGATTTTCCACCCGGTGCTGCGGATAAATCGAGGATCCGAATATCTTTGTTTCGCCCAGAAATTTGATGAAGGATTTGCCAGATAAACATTGATGAAGCTTCCTGCACATAGTATGCACCCGCATGAAATGATGGATCCAAAGTAAATATCGGTCGCTCCGATAAATAGTGGCCGTGTGGGCACCATTTTACATTATTATCTACGGTAAGATCCGATTTTTTATTGGGATTGATACGAATAGAGGTAGGCGCCGACTGACTTAGGGCTAACAAAAAATCCTGATACTCACCATCATTAAATTTGGCTTGGATGGACTGGACAAATGAGTCAGGAAGTTCCATTAGTTTAGTTTTATGTTTTCATTTTTGAATGCCAATTCTTGTAGGATATAACTTAATAAGATCACACCGATACATCCTATTCCATTGAGCCACAAATAACCAACTAAATCCAATTTGAAAATCACAATGATCATGACCTCAATGATAATAGCACTGATGAAAATGGCATTAGATTTTATGTTTTTGAAATAAAAAGCTACCATAAAGATGCCCAAAATTGTTCCATAAAATAAGGAACCAATAATATTGACAAACTGTATGAGGTTTTCGAACAAAGTGCCAAAACAAGCAAATCCTATGGCAATTGCTCCCCATAGAATAGTGAAAAGTTTGGATGAAATCACGTAATGCTGATCAGATTGACCTGGCTTTATACTTCTTTTATATATATCAATAGTGGTGGTAGTAGCTAAGGCATTGAGTTCGGAAGCTGTGGATGACATGGCTGCACTAAAGATCACCGCAAGCAATAATCCGATCAAACCTTGAGGTAAATATTTGAGTATAAAACTGATAAACACATAATCTTTGTCATTGGTTTCTTCTTGTGGTAAATTTGACGAGATGAGTTTTTTTACATTTTCCCTAATGGCTTTTTCTTCATTTAGGAAAGGTGTTATTGCTTCTTTGAGTTGTAGCTCACTTCCACTGACATTACCAGCTGACATATACCTTTGCAATAGTATATTTTTGTTTTCATATACTTGGTCATACTCGTCCTCAAGTAATAAGACATCTTTATATGCCGCTGTTGTTTTTAGTTTTGTTAGGGTACTTTCATTAAAAAAAACAGGTGGTTTGTTGTACTGATAGAAAACAAAAACCATGACTCCTACTAATAATATAAAAAATTGCATTGGTACTTTGAGTAAACCATTAAATACCAAGCCCCATTGACTTTCTTTGATAGACCTGCCTGATAAATATCTTTGTACTTGGGATTGATCCGTCCCGAAATAAGATAATGCCAAAAACAATCCACCAGTTATTCCTGACCAGAAGGTATATCTACTTTCTACATCGAAAGAAAAATCTAGAATATTTAATTTTTCTGATGCTCCTGCGATAGACATTGCATTGCTGAAGTTTATGTTTTCAGGTAGTGCATTCATTATGACATAAAATGCAACAATCATCCCCGTCATAATTATAAACATCTGCTGTTTTTGGGTAACATTGACTGCCTTGGTACCACCGCTGACGGTATAAATTACCACTATGGAACCCAATATAAAGTTGAGCAAATTTAGATTCCAACCTAATATAGTGGACAAAATAATAGCAGGTGCATAAATAGTGATACCAGCAGCAAGACCACGTTGAATCAAAAACAATCCTGCTGTAAGAGATCGAGTTTTTAAGTCAAATCTCTGCTCTAGAAATTCATATGCGGTGTATACTTTTAACTTATAGTATATCGGCACGAAGGTCACACATATGACGATCATAGCTATCGGTAGACCGAAATAGAACTGTACGAATCCCATCCCATCATGGAACGCTTGGCCTGGGGTAGACATAAATGTTATGGCACTTGCTTGGGTAGCCATTACAGAGAGCCCGACGGTCCACCATTTTGATTCATTGTCACCCCTTAAGAAGGAATCCATATTTTGGGTACCTCGAGTTTTCCAAGTGCCATAAATGACTATAAAGGCGAGTGTACCTATCAGAATTGTCCAGTCTATATGGCTCATAAGTTTTGGTTTTAATAAGAGATTAAATCCAGATTTGCATAATCAAATAAAAGCCAAGAATGTACAGTACATTTAATACAATAATTAATGTATATGCATGATTCCACCTGTCTGAGTTACTATTATGGTCTGACATCCTTTCCTATTGAAATCATATTTGCAAATAATCTGAATGCCCCTGAAACGCCTGCGGGCAACTCTCTAAAAAACGATAAGCCGGTGTAAATGTAATGTCCATCGCCATACTTTGCTACTAGTAATATGCCATCAATAGGCTTTTCACCTGGATCATTTGAAGATAGGATAGGAGTGTAGTTGGCATCCCATTCGTCTGGGAAATACAAACCTCGTTCCTGTACCCATCCTTCAAAATCTTTTGCTGTTATTTTATTTGGCAAATTTAGTACTTCATGTTGTGGATTTAAAAATCGCATCTCTGCTTCTTCTACTGACACTCTATTTCTTGAAAGTGTCAGTGGGTATGGTCCTAGATCCTTTGTGACAAGCCCATTTGCTGTGTTGTATTGGACGATGACAGTACCTCCTTCAGATACATATTTAAGTACTTCTGATTGTTTGAATTTTAATTCATCCAAGGTATTGTATGCCCTCACGCCCAAGACAAGGGCATCATAAGTTTTTAGTGCGTTTGAAGAGATATCATTCGCTTTAATTATATCTACATCGTATCCTATTTGTCTTAGATTTGCAGGTACTTCGTCCCCTGCTCCCATGACGTAGGCGATTCTTTTTCCACGTATTTCTATGTCAATTCTTGATAATTTTGACTCTGATTGCTGTACTACAGTTTGAAATGGAATATGGTCATAATCGATGTCAATGATTTGATTTGTAAATACTTCATTATTGGATTTTATCTCTGGGTTTATATATATTTCTTGACCTTTGGATGGTGGTGTTATAGAAAACATGAAGTCCTTACTTTCTCCTTTTTGATCAATGGTAAAAGAAATATTTTGAGGATTAGACTTCCATCCTTTAGGTAGCGGAATGGAAAGTACACCACTCTGACCTTTTACCCAAGCATGCACAGTAAGTACAATATCTTTTGGTTCATTACTTGCAAAAATATACACAGGTTCTTTTACTTTGACAGAAAGTCTCGGCACAATCTCCAATGGACGGAAAGTTTCTCCATTTTTTGGGCTGTTGAACTTATGAACAATTTCTTTTTCGTAATCAATCTCTACACCATCAATATTCAGTGTGAAGACGACTTTTAACGTTCTCTTTGTTTCAGGACTTCCTATGATGGCTTGATCTTCTACATTGTAAAGGCCGAGACTCCCTTTTTTGGTAAGCCAATATGGTGCAGTCAACGGCGTGTTTTCAGGAACCACTGTTGTTTTGGTCCATTTGAATATTTCATTATTAGTTAATGGTAGAGAAGTCATAGTGTCTACCTCGATACCTTTACCTTTGATAGAAACTAAATTAATATCTGCGTCTAATCTGTTTATGGCTTCGATATCTACATTCAGTATCTCTCCAGCAGTAGCCTTGTGCATATTTGTTTTTGCTTCGAGATATAAACCACTGCAAGCAGCGATCAGATCTTTTACTTCTTTTGTTTTGATTTCTTTCCAGAAAGGATCTTTGGTTTGTTGGATAGCTAAATAAATTTTAATTAAGTAAGGTACTGATTTAGAAGGGTCTTTAAAATCAAATTTTTTGACAACATCCTGAATCAAAGTTTGTATTCCTTCTCCTCCTTCTACCCTTGACCAAGTTGTATTTATTCCTTCAAAAATATCTGCCCTTCCAGGAGGGAGATCACCTTTCAATAATTCAAGATATTCTAATTGCATTCCCCTTGTACCTGTCGAACCGAAGCCCTGACATTTGTGCTTACTTCTTGATTCTGCTGCAATTTCGGTATTTGATTTGCCCAAAAGTGGAAAATAAACGCCCACATCTATACTCATTAGCGTGGATTTATCTGCTTTTTTGAATTTATCTTCACTTCCGTAAAACCACCATGACGTATTAAAAAAAAGTCTTTTGGGTTGCCAAGTGTCTACATATTTCAATTGAGCAGGATAAGCTGTTTTGTCCATTGCTTTTTCAAAAAGTTCGAATGATAATTGAGCCGAAGCGGTATGGTGCCCATGTGTCGCACCTGAAGTACGATGGTCAAATCTATTGATAATCACGTCCGGTCTCATTTTGCGAATTGCCCAAACGACGTCTGCTTTTACTTGTTCGGTATCCCAAATCTTTATGGTTTCTTCGGCGTTTTTGGAGTATCCAAAGTCATTTGCCCTTGAGAACATTTGATTTCCATTATCTACGGACCTTGCCATTAGTAGTTCTTGTGTACGCATTACACCTAATAATTCACTGATTTCTGTCCCGATAAGATTTTGGCCACCATCACCACGAGTTAAGGATAGGTAAGTGGTTAATGCCTTTTTTTCATTCGCTAGATAGGATATTAGCCTAGTATTTTCGTCATCGGGATGTGCTGCCACGTACAACACTGAACCTAAAAAGCCTAATTTCTCGAGATCCTGATATATTTCACCAGAAGTCATTTTTTTGGGAGCTTGAGCAGATACTTGTGTGCTGAATGTAATGAGTTGTATTACAACGATTAATGTATAATGTAAATATTTAATGTACTGAGTTATTCGTGGAATCATTTATAATATTTGTTAATATAATTAATATTTGTTTAGAATTATTTGAAAATAAAAAATAAAATGAGATCTTTGCCACGCATCAAAATAAAAATAAATGCTTATTTTATTATTAAC
>JBBRJL010000004.1:0-19278 GCA_038219375.1 Chitinophagales bacterium
AGCCACACTGGTCAACAGCTACCCTATCCCAAAACTTAGTGTCAGGATTTGTACATACACCATATGCGGTAGGAAGACCTGTTTTGTCAAAATCAACACCATTTACAGAAATTGCAGCAGCATTAATTTGTCCTGGTGTACCATTCTGATGATTGGTAGTAATCGCCCAATCACAATAAATAGTGGCATCAGAAGGACAAGTGATAACTGGTAAAGCTTTGAATTCTACTTTAACATTAACCCACGAATCATTAAAATTATCTCCTACATTTCCTATAATGCCATCTCTATTTCCATCATCCCAAACCCTAAGAATTACCATATGATATCCAGTATCCAAGACGCCGTCACCATCCACATCAGAGCCCGCAGTAACCACGTCTTCACAACAGAATTTGACAAATTCACCACCGTCATTATCTTTGACATTGTACGGCATTGTGCTACTAGCAGGAAGTAAATTATTAAATGTGATATTGTTATTATGATTATCAATACCAGTATTACCGCAAGAAGGGGCGTCATTCAAAGGTACTCCATTCACTTTATCTAATGTTCGGTTGGCCCTTCTTAGTTCCATTCGTATAGGTGTACAATTATCAAAAGATCCATTATTGATGCTTTCGACAAAAAGTTTTGCCTGACCATCTGCTACACCGTTGACATCATAACCAGGTGACAGACTTACCACAATATTCTGAAGGGTCACTGGCACAGGCGCAATATCGTCTACTACTTTGATATTATAAATACAATTGGACTTATTGCCACATTCATCGACAAATGAATATTTGACCTGATAATTGCCGATAGCCAAATCAGAAACAGTCGCTGAAAGCACATTACTTGGACTCTTCGATACAGTTATTTTTCCACCACCATAAATGATAGCCTTAAAATCATATTTCGGCGAACACAGTTCTTCGATGGTTAATGGTACAGGCACAGGACCAAAAGCCCTACACGTCCAAGGATTAACTGAAAGGGTGATATCTGTCGGACAGTCTTTCACAATTGGTCCATCAGTATCCATTATTTGAATCACTTGTACGTGTGTACGTGGATTTGTGGCAGAAACAGGAAGACACATATTCCTCACTCTCCATGTTCTAAGAATTTCAAAACTACCATTACATATTTCATAATAGTCATCAGAATAATTCAAACTTACCATGCATAAGCTACCTGATTTATTGACTTGTACGCCATTTAGCAATGGATATCCTGTGTATTCTGGATTAGTAAGGGTTTCATCTTTCGTGACATCAACACAGTCGAGTGCATCAGCAAAATCTAAATCTGACGGGAATATGACATCGTCAAGATTAAGTGGTCTTATCGTGATATTTTGTACACATTCTACCTTATTTCCATCTGTATCTACAATTGTCCAAGTCCGTTCTACTAGAGCTCTCGGATCATTACATTGCCCATAATTTATCCACTCGTCTTGGTAACTGATAGCAGCACCTATCTCACAAGATTCCAAAAGACCTTCCCCTGTCAGTAATTTACCTTGTGCATTTTTGGCTTCTACATCTATATTACAAGCCAAGGTAAGATCTGCTGGACAAGAAAATAATGGTAATAATTTCTGTTCGATATTGACATATCCCCAACAAGAATTTAACAAAGTACCATTACAATCAACTATACTAACGACAAATCTCTTTCCTTCATCCGCAATTGTAAATAAGTTATCATGTGGTATACCAAAGATATCTACTATTACAACACAATAATTTTCGTAACATCTGTATGAGTCACCCTCTAGTATCATGTCAGGTGTGATTATGGCCATACAAGTTTGATCTAAAGAAAGATTAATTTCATTATTACATGCCAAGCTGTTATTATTTGGAATAAATTCCAATACAGTTACGCTAAAAGTACAAGTCTGGAGATTACCATAAATGTCTATAGCTTTTGAAATTAAATTGTACGTCCCGATTGGCAAAGCATTGATATCAGCTATCGTACCATCTTCAAAACAGAAAGTCACAGAAGTTATAGCACAATTATCTTCGGCCGTAGGTGGATTGTTAAGTATGCCATAACATTCTGTCGGCGCCAAAAACAAAGTTCTATCTGGACAGAACGGACTTAGGAATTCAGGTTTTTCGGTATCGTTGACAGTTACCATAAAGCTACACGAGTTCAAGTTGCCATATTGGTCAGTCAATGAATAAGTTATAGTGGTTTTACCAACTTCAAAGATTCTGTTGATCCTACAACCTTGTACATTGATAGCTCCATTTTCATTTTTGATAACTTCGGTCATTTCAGTATTGACTCCAGTAACAATATTAGTAAAGGTGTAAGTTACGTTTACGGTTCCTACACAACAATTATCTTCTAATATCGGGTGTATCCAACTGAACTCTTGATCGCATCTGTCTAGACGATTTTCTAAAACTACACTTGGCTGGCTGAAAGGAAGTCTATATAGAATCTGTAGGTCCCAATCAGTCAAAGTACCGGTAATACCTTCATCCGTAAAGATTTCAAGTGTCCAAATCCCACCACCTTGTTCGCCATAAAATGCTTTGAATGATTCCTCAGGTCTATATGTACCACCTGCACCTAGCGCAGGAGCACATACTGCGTTAACAACACTTTGTGCAGGAATCCACTTAATAGTTTCGTCAAGGTTTACATCTACATTTGGACTACCTGCTATACCTGTCCCATCACAAGCATCAGTATCAGTTGCACACACTCGGTCAAAGAGTTTGATTCTTGTACCAGATGGACTTCTCAAATAAGCTGTGACTGCACCTGCATTTGCAATGGTAATTCTTAAGTTTCGAATATTAACATCATCTACTATACCTGCTGGCATTGTTATTGTTGCTTTAAGACACTGACGGGCCAATATATTGAGTGGCGTAGTCAATGGCATCGCCCCAGCAATCATAGGTATTGTATCATGCCAAATACAAGTAGGAGCTTCGAGATCATTAATTTTTACTGTAAAACTACAAGTAGCTTTGCTCGGAGCGAAATTCTGCAACCCTACACTTGCACCACTAGGTGTCATAGTCGTAAGTCCCGGGTTCAACATTCCGAAACTACCTAGATCACATGGCGTAGCTGGTATGAAGTCAGACTGATTATCGTGGTCACATTCATTTTTACGAAGAATTACTTCACCATCTACGAGATCATTTATAGTAGCCTCATCTATAGTTCTTTCTAGGAACATTAGACAATACCTTCTAGTGTCACATCTAGCGTATGTATTGGTCACATCAATATCTCCATCTCCATCTTGATCCCCATTAAACACATGTGTGAATGTCTCTCCTACTTTTAGTATGTTATCTGGATTTCGTACATTCCACAAAATTGGGTCGACAGGCGGAAAAATCGGCAAGTCAAACATGGTTGAGATGTTATTATTTGTAGGTAATGTAAAGGTTTCTAAAACAACGCCATTTGCATCTTTCAACACGAATTTTGCACATGTGATATCTACTTCAGCTGGGCCGAAATTGGTTATTTCCATACCTGATCTCATACCATCTTGAACAATTTCAGTAATCAAAATCAATGATTGATCGTAAACAGTGTACGTGACTGAACTTGTACCCACAGGGAATTTTTCACCACTTGCATCTTCAAACCCACAAGCAATTGGTAAACCTGCTGCATCTTTTATTTCATAAACGATAGAAGTATTATCAATACAATTATCATTGACCCTAGTTGGTGCTATATTGGTTACCACAGCGCCACACATATTAAGATCGTTGACTTTTTCTACACTTGATGGACAAGTAATTGAAGGTGGTAAGTGATAATCATTTACTATTATTTTCAATTCACAGTAGTTTTGATTTCCAACTGTATCAATTACCATATATGACAAAACTGTAAGCCCTACAGGAAATATATCTCCTGAAACTAAACCGGTGGTATCTACTTGCTCAATCCTAGCATACAGTCCCATACAATTGTCAAATGCTATGGGATATTCAAAATTTACAAATGAGTTACACCATCCTAAGGGCGCATCTACCACGATAGGTTCTTTCGGACAATTGAGGAAATCAGGTGCTTCCAAATCCTGTACTGTAATAGTATAGCAGAAATTGTCAGAACAACCAAAAGGTGTCGTTTGGAAAGTAGTCACACAAATAATATAATCCTTGTTTCGCACGGCTGGTGCATAAAATCCTGGTATTACAATACGTCCATCTACCACAGGGACAGAATCAAGATCTTCCACTAGGTCTATAAAATTACCATAATGTGCGCCATCCATACCAAGGGCATCTAGGCCTGTCACAGAAACAACAACATCTTTATCATCAAGATTGGTCAATACAACTCTTTCATCCACCCAATTTGCAGGGCAAACAGTGATATCACTTAATTCGACTTGCAGATCCTGACATGTTACTCTGATATCTTGAGCATAAGTAAATGCGCAAGGTTCATCTCCTACAATGTATGTTAAAGTATAAGTACCATCTAATCCCTCTGGATCAAATTGAAAAAATTCGTCGCCTGTAAACAAGACACCATCTGGGTTTTGGAAAGTAACACCTTCGCCTGTCCACTCTCCATAGACATCACCTGGATACGATCCTCTGATTGCAGTAAGTGAAATCATACCCGCTGGAATAGTAGGCATGCCCGTCCCATCCCAATTGGCACCACCTAACCAAACAGGCAGTTGATCACAACACATAAAACCACCATTCCATATTGGGTCGAGTTTTTCCACTCTGAATACATCGTGTACCATTCTGAAACAGCCAGTTAATAGAGATGTGTCAGCTATTTGATTGACTTGTTCATTAATCGATAATATATATGATATAGAAATCCAGCCAGTACCTGTGCCCAAAGTATAGACACCATCCGTTGTCATCGTACCAGGATCATTGGTAGAACCAGCATCAGGAAGGAAGGCAGATATACCAAAAGAACCCACAATTTCTGGTCCTAACGTACTGACATTCGCATGTGCAACATTTAACCCATCTGGCTTTGCAATAACGATGTATGGAGAAAAATCAAAGCTATTTTGAAATGGTTCGAAGCAGACTTCTGGTACATCTAGATCTAGTTTAAATCCTTCAAAGAAGTCCACTATTGTAACTACTGCTTTACAATAACTAATATTTCCACTTCCGTCTGTCACTCTTAAGATGATTACGTTTTGACCTATGTCAGCACAATCAAAATTTAATGATGATGTGTAAGTTATATTGTCTTTTGATATTAACAATTCAGATATACTACAGTTATCTACACTTCCTCCATCTATATAAATTTGATTAGTCATTTCCGACGCAAAGACAGTTCCAGCACCCAAATTATTCAATTGCAAATCAACATCAAGACAAACTGCGTCAGGTGTTTGATTATCCCTAACTATAATATTAAAATCACATGATTGATCCTCATTAGGGTCGCCATAATCACCATCTCCGTTTATATCTACCAACATATTATAAGTGATAGTGGTAGTGCCCAACTCAAATGATATTCCATCTGGTATATTGTGCGTGCCTATTGTGGTAGATTGTGTTAGAAAAACGGTATTTGTTACAGGAGAAGTGAATGAATAATTAATAATACTTGCACAACCCAATCCTTGATATGGTGCCAAACCATTTAATACCCTTACGCATAAATCCTGATTGGATGATACTGTTAGATCATTCGGACACTCCAAAATTGGATTTCCTGCTGTCACAACGACATTAAAACTACATAATGAAGGAAGACCATTACAAGAAACGGCAGTATAGGTGATTGGATAAACTCCTGGTTGTAAAACTGAACCAGGCACAGGCCCAGCTGTTTGATATACACCAGGTGAGCTTATAGTAACAAGTGTTGGCGGGTTAGTACCTACATAATTTGCTATACTAGCCCCCACTGCGGGCCCTACATAGAACAATGGTAAATCACTACAACCATCAACAGCTGTTGGAATGGACCAATTCACAGGGATGGTACAATCTAATGTTTGTGCAAATGTATAACCACCTGGATTACAATTTATGAATTCAGGCTCACTATTGTTTATCACTTTCACGGATTCTGTACTTTCTTGTGATAAAGCTACGTCAATGCCACAATTAGCAGCATTCAACAGCGCTTCTACTACAGCGCCAACTATAGGTATAGCTCCAATAGGAAATCTATCTAAAATATTTAATGGTTCGATATCAAAATTTCCGCAAACTGAAGATGGTTTGTTTACCCAACCACTTACAGCCCTAACCGTAACAAAACCATTACCTTTTACTTTATTTGGTAAAGAGAATGTACCAACTCCTGGAAATGCTGAATCATCTCCTCCTTTATTATCAATTATATAATCAAAACCACCATCACCATCAGTGTCTGCCATGACGATATAGCCACCACCTGTCCCACCTGCAATTATTGCTATAAAGTCAAATATCGCTTGGAGTAAGCTTTTACCACATCCTAAGATATTATATAGTGCACCTAAAGGTCTCCAACCTAAGATTTTAAAATTCAAAATCCTACAAACTACATTTAAGCCAGGTAAAGATCCCAATTTAGGACCTCCACTAGCTGCACCAGCATCCAATCCTATAAAGGAAACGCTATAACTTCCAGTGATATTTTCATCATCACAATTATAAATGTTCTCATCAAATGATACACTAGATTCCAAGACGTCAGGTGTAGAAATACTAAAAAATGAACAACCTATGTTGATACCAGGGTTAGGAAATGCTGGACAAACGTCTACTCGATCGTCTGCGCATGTAGATGTAAAAAGCGCATTGGCACCACAATCGGATCTATCTCTATATATTGTATAATTTTTACAAATATTTGCAGTGCATGCAGATTGTGGAGGTAAACTTCCACAAATGGGCTGTGCATTATTAGTCTCACTTAAACATATGGTATATCTTACTGATTCTCCTATTGCTGGAGCTTGCAAAGTGAGCGTAGCCCCGCTAATACTTCCACTGTAGGAAGGATTATTAGATGTTACTGAATATGACGGATTAGAACCTGTGCTACTTCTAACTAGATTTATAGTTAGATTATCTCTTGAACATACAGGCGAAGTAGGTGCATCTACTGCAAAATTAAAACTTGGATTTGGTCTCAAAGTTACTTGAAGACTTTTGGTATCTGACATTGTCATACCACAACTATCTATAATTGAGTAAGTCACCATAGTACAGACCGGCCCTGATATGCCCAATTTTCCATCTATGACTTCATTACCTCCTATGAAGAATCTTCCACCACCTGTATTGGTCGAATCTAACATTGTGCTTAGAAACAAGGTATCATTTGCTCTAGTAGCTCTACAACTTACAACAGTATTGTTCATAGTAGGTACGACTGCCCTGAACACCTTAAACTCTTTATAAGATGATACTCTACAGCCAGCTACTTGTCTTATCAAAAACAGCTCCATGGTTGGGTCATTTTCTGTTTCATTTATTGAATCATTCTCTATGATCAAATTTCCCGTGCCTACCTGACTGAAACCTTCATATAAAGTAGGGCTTGTGAGAGAATTATTGATAGAATAAACAGACATATTAGACGAAAAAGTATTGATACCTGTGTTTAAACAGTTTATATCGTTCAATGAGATGACTGGCAATGCAGGATACAATGTTGTACAGTTAGAGTTTAGGGTGAGATCTGCAATCACATCAGGATCAGGTCCATCTACATTTGCACTATAAGCCCCACCTGGTTGTACTTGTACAGGTAAATAATATTCACCATTCATGATACCTGCAGGACAGCCTCCTGAACAATAAAGGAATGTAGGCGTACCTATTGGGCCACCACTAGTATTATTTAAACCTGTAGAAGACCTCAAGGTATAGACCAATCCAGAAGCCATAGGTTGCGCAGGATTATAATTTATTCTTATTGCAGTGGCGTAAGTACCATTTGTCAAATTGGGAGATTGGTCATTATTACAAGAACAATCTGTAGCCAAAATTTGTGATGGTGGTGGTTGCACTAATGAAATATCATCTATTACTACCCAAAAATCACCCGTATTTCTTGTGTTCACGATTCTAGCAAAAATCTGTTGTCCTGCTGGAGGAAAGAATCTAGTGGAGACATATGGTATGCAAGCAGTAGAAGATATATTTTGGAATGTTTCTATAGTCGTCCATGGCCCTGCGGCAGCATTAGCCCATTGCACAGTAAAAGTACATGAGTTAGCAGAGGTAGCTGCACCTGTCGTGAAATTGATCACTTTGTAAGAGAAACCGAAATTGGCAAATTCCCCAGATGAAGTACCCAAGGTCGCTATGCCTGAGAAATTTCCAGTGAGCACTGTTCCTGATAAATTTGCCCTAGCAGCAGGATTAGCTACAGCACAAGGCGAGTAACCAAGAGATGATACTGCTGTAATATTACCAGAAGGAATATTCCAGTCCCAGCTATTACATGGGTCACTATTACATCCGTCAAATGGTTGCGTATAGTTTATCTGGCTATTACCAATTTGGGCCGAACCCAAGATGACTAAAACCAAAAAAAATTGTCTAAGTAAAAACTTCATGGTGTACATATTTATAGAGAGAATATATTATTAAAATTAAAATTTTAAATCGGGATTGATTAATGGGAAAAGCGCTGTTATTTCTTCTTTTGTTTTCCCATCAATATTTATAAAACTCCAGCTTTTTCCATTATTGTCGGAAATGGCGATCATTTTTTGAATTTGAGTCCTGTCTATCGACATAGAGTCCAATGTTAGCACCTGATTGATTATTGCTTGTATACTGTTTTGTTTATATTTCACATCGTATACTTGATTTAGCTCCGCACTCTTAACCTTGTAACCTGATTTTTTCAGCTCTGTTAATGTAGCGCTTAAGAGATCTTTAGTTCTCTGCTTGCCTCCATAAGTTTGAATCATGATAGGGTGATTAAACTTAATAAACTCATCATAATTTTCATTCAAAATGGCTTTACCCATTTGAGCTATGCTTTCAGAAATCGATTTTTTTAGTTCATCATCATCTGGTCTACTTTGAATTTTCCCAAAAACAAAGAAGTGTGTACAAATAGCAATTAGCCCAAATGAAGATATTAGGGTTATTAATTCTTTCCTTTTTATATTGGTATTGATTTCTAATTTTGGCGTCACATCTGAATTGAAAAATTGGAAAAGTAGTCCAATTACAATAGTAGTAAATATACAAATGCCTGCGAGACCCATGACATAAATCCCTATCCCTTGATTAAACCCTGCTGTTGACAAAGAAATAATAGGATTGTCAGAACTAAAATTTAATTTTTCCGCTTCTATTTCGATAATCTTCTTATATGCTTCGACGCCCATCCAAAGACCTATAATCGCCACTAACCCTGAACCAATATAATTAAGCCTAATCTTCTTAAAATTATACACTGAAAAAATAAAAATAAGAAAAAATAGAAAACCAGTAACGATTCCATCTGAAAGATAGCCGTATACTGTAATATTGGGCTTCGGATAGTGAAGCCAAGGCATAAAAGTGGATGATATGCCCAATACAGAAAGTAGTATCAGTAAACGTCTAAAAATCATGGGATTTGACTATAAAAAAATAAATATGTGCAAAGATAAATATACCGAAACTCTTATCCAATAGTTATAATTAACTAATTCTCATAAGTATTTGATTATCTACATTTTACATATAAATTTTGTTTAATATATTGGCAAAATAATATAATTTTTCATGATTTCCTCTGTGTTTGCTCATAATTTGTAAATATTTCCATAGTCATAAATAACTATTTTTATTATAAAACTTAATTACTATCTTTGCGCAAAATCAACAGATACCGAATAACATGAATATAGTAATATTTGATGTTCACCATGCAGTCACTTCATCATTAAATGAGTATTTCAAAAATGCTATTGGGTTTCAAGTATTAGGCACTTTCAATAAGAGCTTGGATATTTTAAATTACCTAAAACAATACACAGTTGATATTATCATCATGGACTTACTCACAGATGAAGAACTTGGCACAGAACTGATATCCATGTTACGTAAAAAAGCACCAAATTCGCTGATCGTTGTGTACAGTGCTATCACCCTTGGATTCATAAAAGATAGTTGTAAGAAAGCAGGTGCAGATCTATGTGTAAGTAAAACCGGGCAAGTAGGCATCTTACATCAGGCCATAATCGAGCTAATGGCCGCAAAAAAAACCAAAACAAAAACAACTATCAGAAAAAAGCCAAATAATCTAACACTTACAAATAAAGAAAGAGTCATCATAGAATGTATGACAAACGGATTATCATCTCCAGAAATAGCAGAAAAGCTAGGATTATCGCACAACACCATCAACAATCAAAAAAATCATATGATTAAAAAATTTTCTTGTAAAAGTAGTCCAGAGTTAGTAGCGAAATTGTTTCGTCAAGGATTATTAAAAATATAAGTTCATTATACCAACCAATGTACATTTAAAACTGTCTAATAAACTCCATCTTTTTCATTAATTGATTAAAAAAATTGGTTTCTTTTTTTGAACTAATATGTACCCACAATTGATATTAGTTGCTTCAAACACTTTACATTTACATTGATATTTAAAGTGTTTTTGTTTATTGTAAAAAAAGAAACACAATATCTAACATTTCAGATATTGTGTATCAATTTAGAAAAATAATTATTAAAACCTGAAAATTATTCTGTAATCTTTGTATTTCCTGTTATGACTACTTGACCCGAACCATCAAAAAAAGATTTTGTGTCCGAATTATTGATAACTTGGAGATCTAAATGGTGCAAGTTCAATATTTTATTTGCCATAATATTGAAGCCACTGGTAGGCATATTAAAGTCAATACCTATCGTCGGTCTCAATGATGCACTCAGTCCCCTGATGGTTACGTTTTTATCAATACTCAAGGAACTCGTCAACAGCGTTTGATTAGTCAATGGTTGGTCATAGTAAATATTTCCACCTTCCGAAATACATCCCAATACGCTTCGCAAAGTCCCAAGACCATTATCATCAGGAGAAGTGACTACTATGCCCTCCACAACTACAGTAACAAAAGTCTGAGCCATACATCCTTCAGTAGAAGTTACCGTAACTTGATAATCGGTAGTAACTAATGGATTGACTAGAATTGTTGATGTTGTTTGCCCATTATCCCAAAGAAAAATGAATGGCCCCTCTATAGAAATCAAAGCTTCAGCACCGCTACATACTATACCATCATTTACAATGCCTGAAGATTCTGTAATGGTCGTCACTAATGATAAACCTTGCGACAGAGGGTCTGTATCATTACAATCCAATCCATTGATAGACCATCCGCTTTCGGGTTGGCTACATGCATATATCATGATGGCAGGATTTCCATCACCATCTCCATCTCCGTCAAAATAGAATGGTTGCAATTCACTCGAATCAATTACCACACAATAAGCAGCATTCATCTGATGGTTGAAATACTGTGGATATTGACAATCCATAGCTTTGAATGTAAATTTCTGTTCGCCTGTCCAAGTCGTATCCCTAATCATTATCTCAACATTTCCATCAATATTTATGATAGGCTCAAGTGGACTAAAGTCAAAAATTATAGGGTCATCAGCTGTACCAATTATGTTGTGTGGAATATAATTAAAATCAGTCAATACTGTAAATTCTTTTTGTAAAGCACCACTGTAAAATCTGAATTCGAGTTTTTCCGTCTCTGTATTAGATCCACCGATAGTCATAAAATACAGCGGTTTACCTTCCTGAATATTGGGAAAACTGACACTTCTTAATTCATTATTGATAAAAACAGCTAATCTGTCATTTACATGATTAAATATATGTTTCGGTGTAAAATTACTTTGAATGGTCATTGTCATATTGTTCAATGGAAATCCTGAAATGGACCAATTCGGAATGGTGTCTGTAGTAGAAAATGGCAACATAATAGGCTCATAGTCAAATGATAAACACGGTCCATCATATTGGTTTTCGTAGTCTTCTATATCAAAATCTACAAACGCTTGACCCAATGTTATCCCTTGACTGAAGATTCCAAATAATAATGGTGGTGTGTGCGCTTCAATAACATCAAAAGTGATCGTTTTTTCTGCAAATTTTTGATTGACAGATACTTCTGTCGCTCTTACAGTCAGATTTATGGCACCAAAATATTCCTGCACTGGCGTCACCACTAGGTTACTTCCGCTGAGAACGACAATCAGATTTGCATTGGGTGTAAATGACCAAGTCACTTGATTGGTATCTGGCTGAATCAAATAATCTGCAAGCGCTACCGTATCAAAAACTGTTTCTTGCAGACCTATCATCGATGGAATATCCGTTAATGAAATAGGCGCATCATACACCGTATAACCATTGGCTATAAATGGAGACTCGATACTTCCTACTTGCCCCTGCACTTCGAAGGTTATGGTATTAATAGCATCATACACAATATCCGTAATGTAATGATATATCTTGATATCCATATCTTCTATAGCGACATTGGCGTAGAAAGTTAGAAAATGGACATACACGCCACCACCAATATTTATGGGCGTACCAAGCCCCCGTAATTGAGATCCTACAAAAAATGCTATGCGATCATTGGGATGATTTGATCGCTGATCATCAATATGAACGGCACAAATTGCTGTAGCACTGTAGCTAAAGTCACTTGCTCTAGGTTTGACCCATCCAGGTGATTGAGCATAAATCTGGCCACAAACAAACGACAAAACGCTCCATAAGAGTGCGTATTTAAATATTATTTTAGACATCATATTTTGTAAATTTAATGGCGTTTGAGTAGCCTTCAGTCCAACAATTATTTTTATATAATATGTCGTAACTGAAGGCTAATATTCAAACTATTCTCAACCTATAAGTACTATCTCATCAACTCGGCACGGCGGCTATAAGTACCTTTCTGCGTTTTCAGAGTTACAAGATATAACCCGTTTGGCAGACTTGACTCAGGCTTCCATTCGACCACATTCTGACCTTGCTGCACGCTGTGAATAATACCCATCACCTTGGTGCCTACCAAGTTTGTAATCGAAATCTCCACTTCTTCATCTACTTTTGATGTAAAATTAATATACACATAATAACCAGCTGGATTTGGATATATAATCAAATGATCATCCGCTTTCAACTCTGTATCATTCGTTGCTACTGTAGATTCAATCATGAGTTCTACAGGTGTCTCAATCTTACCCCAGACTGAATTTATGATAAATCCTCTGCTATTTACAATTTGGTATTCCTTCTCATCTAGTTTATTGTAATACTTAAAGGTAACCAACTCCCCTTCTCTATTAGCATACATGGTCATAAACAAAAAGTACTTATCTAATGCTGCAACATACATTGCCTTGCCTACACCACGTACCTCATTACCTACAAATGCTGCCACTTCATCCCCATCTTTAAGCAAGTTATGGGTATTTTCATTGACTACAATAGCGATGGCATTCATACTGAATTCAAAATTTTGTGGTGTCACACTCCAATGGCTGGCAGCTAGCGTTTCTGATACTTTGACATCAATATCTGTAAGTCTGTTTTCGGCAAAACCAATTGGTCTTCTATTTTTGCCTGCTGTTTCTGACCCGAGAATATTGGATTCATCGACAAGTGCTGGGTATATAAGGGTATCCATATTTGCCAATTTTAATAAATAACCATTCGGTGTATTTAAGAAACTTAGATTACTTACCCATCCCACACTTGCAACATATTGTGCAAAACTGATCTGGCTCTTTATGATATCACCATTAAGAGGGCTCAATGATTGTAATGCCTCAGTTACCGGCAAACCATACTGAGGTAAATAACCTATCCAATTCCATCCTGCTACAACAGGCATCGGAGTAGTCTGATCTACAGGCGCTCCTATGAGTTGAATAGAATCGTATACCAAAGAGTTGTACTGATACATCGTCAAATGCGAAAGTTCCGTCAAATCACCCAGCCATGATCCAGGACCAATAGAGTAGATACTAAACTCTGTCTGACTCTTTATCAATCCGCCACCCGGATTTGTAAGCAATGACAATGCACTATTGGTACTAGGATCTGTCAAATTAATATTGTATGATATCCAATTCCATCCTGGATGGATGTCAATCTTACGAAGTACTTTATTATCTGTATATATCACCTGAGGATCTAAAGGTGAACCGATGAGACCATCTGCTACATAAGGGAAAGTCTCTATCGTCGATGCATACAAAAGACAAGCTGATGCATCCCATATCTGGAAAGTCACTGTCTCCCCTACTGATATGTTGCTATACACTGTCAGGAATACAAGATATTTATCAATAGATCTACTGTATTGAACATTGCCTAATCCTCTTAATTTTCCATCTACAAAGGCGCCTACTCTATCAAGTCTATCTACAGAAAGCGTACCTTCTATATTCAGTTGTAAAGTAAGATTCATCGAGAAGCTATATTGTGATAGATCTACAGACCATTCTGGTGAAGGACATGCAACTCTGAGGTCAACTTTCATTGGTTCATCACCATCTATTGTACTCATTTGTACCGTGGTAGCATAAGCACCAGTAACAAGATCAGCAGGGAATACAAAATTCACTGGTAATATTTGGCCTGGGTCTAGTGCACCCGAAACAGGGAAAATCTGCATCCAATCAGGATAGTTCTCAATGGTGAAAGTAGTACGCTCTCCACTTTGATTTCTGATTTCTCTTCTGACCATCAGTTCATTTCCTTCTAATACAACCTCATCGATATCGCCACCATACCAAAAAAGGTTACTTCTATTGACATAAAACTCCCAGATAACCTGATCGGCAGGATTACCGTATAGATCTTTAATGTTAGTAGCCACAACACGCAAAATGTGATTTTCTATAAACTTATTCGGAATGTTGGGTACTATGACTATTTTATCTTCTTTACAAGTGATAATGGCATCAATTAAGATACCACCGGCGGTCACATCCAATAGCGCAAGATTATTCAGGTTAATATTAGACCCGATACCGTCGGCCTGAAATACCTGTGTACAATTAATCCTTTTTGAGAATGTAACGGAGATTTCGTCTCCCGGAGACAGGACACCATCAGCAGGCTGAGGGACGCCAAATAACTTAGGTGGTTTCGTTTCTTTTCTTCCTTTTACCACGGTGGAAATCCCTGCTGGAAGACCCACATCAAAACATTGAGTTACAGCTCGGATTTCGTATTGCCCATCCGCCAGTTCTGACATATCCCATTGAATTATTTTAAAAACAGGACTATTGGCAAATTCTATAGCGGGAAGTTCAATGATATTGATCCAGGCACCATCCCCACCAGTACGTCTGTATTGTACCCGTACGATTTCGAGATCAGGGTCGTTGTATATATAACTATTTAAAGTGACAAAAAGTACCTCATTATCTGTTGGAGTGATGACCCAATCCTGCATAGGAAAAGAAATATCGATCGGACTGCAAGGTTCTAGAAACTCAACATTAACCCTGTATTCCTTATAAAATTTATTAAGATCAGCCTTTTTATAGGGGCCTTGCACAGGGACATCAGGGCTTGAATAAGCACCTGACAGATCATATCCGTAAGCGAGTGCATGCTCTAACTGGCAGGTGGATGCTGCAAAAATACCAATATTGCTGTAAGAATACAATTGAGGACCTATCCATACGGACATTAAATAATCCCTTGTCTGAAAGGGTCCCACCTGTACTTCTAAATTACTTCCAAATTCTGCACCATCCAACTGAATATACGCAGCATCAGGATTACCACCTGGAACTTTTCCCAAAGAATACACTAACTGGTCTGCACCTGTTTGACCTAGATTACTTAACTTCAGATTAAAAACAGCAGGATCGTTTTCCGGTACATTTACCGCGGTAAGCCTGTCTATAGAAAAACCTACTGCTTCTCTATTGAGTGTTCCAGGCTCCCAAGGACACATACTTTCTCCTGCTCTCAGCTTGAACACGGGTGTACCAAATACCGGATCATCCAATACGTCCACAGTAAAATTATCAGCCAGGTCGTCGTCTCCTAAAGTGTATTTGACTGACCTTGTAGATTCGTTGGAATTGCCGGTGGTAGTGTTAAAAATATTTTCAATTTTATGTCCTATTTTTACTTTGGTACCTACACCCATTAAATCAAAACCTAGTGTCGTATTGTATTCAGCTGTCCATCCAATATCATAACTGAATTCGTAAGATCCATTTGAAGAAGTACCTGTTGTCTCTGTGTAGTTGGTAAGTGCATCAAAACTGATGTTCTTTTTGAAAGTTGCATCTCTTTTCAAATCTTTATTATATTGTAAAATCCTGCGCCAGGCATCCGCTGACACGGTATCACCAATAAATTCATTGGAAGGTATTACATCATTCTTAATCTGATATTCACTATAAATGTAATTGGTACCAAAGCTCTTAGGGTTAACGCGGACACTTTGGGTAATGGGAAAACTACAATTTTCAGGGTCATATGACAGTATATCTGTAGCACTGAATTCGAAGTTAATTGCTGCTCCCACGTAAAGGTCAGCTTCCTCACCTATGACTACACCATCCGGTGATGTACTATATTCAACTTCATTGGAAATACAAACTTCTAATGAATTTTTTTCTGTTATTTTTGATTTAAATTCACCTTTTATAACTTCTTCATTTTGTATATTGGTTTGACTAATTATGCCACCAAAAGGTGAACCGCTGTATGTGGTAATGGTTGGTCCTAAATCAAAGGTAGCCTCTACACCGGTAGTGTTGTCAACTATAAATCCATCAGACCAGGTCTGGCAATGTTTCGTTCCTTTGGTCAGCACTGAATTAGATTTGTCACCCGGAGGGTCTCTTAATATAATCAGCGGCATAGCCGGTGACGAAGTGGTGAAGGTGGACTCTCTGGATCTTTCTCCGAGCACCACTACGGTTTCCACCTCTGTAGCAGATGACCCATTAACATGTGCTGTGACCTGTATAAATTTCTGGTGGGGCGGTCCCAGATTGGGGATACCTGCAAAAAACTTATATTTATAAGTAGTCGTGTCTTCCACCATCACATTAACAGGTGGCTGACCGGCTATATCGTTTTCTATCGTCAGATTAAAACTGTCCAGATAACAAAGTCCTCCGTCATAAGATTCAAAGACTCTGATATCCGTGAAGTATTCCCGATAATTATTTTTTGGGGAAGATTGGTCTATCAGTTTAGTTCCTAAACCTACACAACCGTTTTCTTCAAATGGTTTTATGTACACTTGAGGAGGAGCTATATAAATAAAATCAATCGTATCCTTCTCTTTATTTCTTAAATCTGTTTCAGGGCCGCCCTGAACCTGAAAGTAGTCATAAATCACATTGTTTGAATGATAAGTAACCGCAATCGCCACAGGAATAGGGGGTATTTCAGTAATATTATAATTTCCGGCAGAATTGGTAATGGTATCGTATTTTATAAAACAGGCATTCAATGCCTCAACTTTTACCACAGCAAATCCAACATCCGGAATAATGGACTGTCTGCACAGTCCTCCTGCCATTTGCCCAATGATCTGCCTCTTTGTAAGATTTTGGAATAATACTCCCGCAATAGGCCTATTAAGCCTTCTTACTTCATAAAATGGAGGAGAAAAGACATGTTCCCCAAATTTAGGCGAAAGCTTTACAGTGACTCCAGGCTCAAAGTCTGCCACAAATCTCCCTTCTTCATTAGTAAAAATAGGTGGAAATGCAGGTTGGCCATTGATATAAATTTCTACGCTGTCCTGATAGCAAAACGTGTTGGAAAAGCGGACTACTCCTTTTACCGTCAAGGTGGATTCATCAACAAAGTCAATACCTGACGCCGCAGTATTGCTTTCATTGATATTTACAAGGCGCTGCGATGGTCTAAAACTATGTGGTGATTCGACCTGCTTGTAGGTAATTACCGAAAAAAATGCATCAGAAACAAGACCAAATCCTGTCATAGCAGGTCCCGAGTCTTCTACTTCAGTTCCCGTCGCTTCATCCAATGAAAAATAGGATTGTAAATCAGGATGTCCTACATTGGTACCTCCAGCAGGCAATGTAGATGCATTGAGTTGGATATCCGCTTGTGTCAAAACGTCTTTATAAAAAGATACCTCATCTATCAGTCCTATAAAGAAATCAGTAGGAATGCTGTATCTAGCTCCTAAGGTCCATGGGCTTCCCGACCAGTTGCCAGTAACGTTGGTATAGTTTAATGTATTGAGGAGATCTCCGTTTTTATAAAATTCTACGGTATTATTGACTCCATTTAAAGTCAGAGATATATGTTGATAACTTTTAAGAGATGGACTTAGGTCTTGTGTTTGGCCGTTAAGTGTCAGTTTTAACTGCCCAGATTGGATCCAAAGCTCAAAGTTTCCATTTCCATTATTGAGTATGGTTTGCCTTGATTGGGTATCAAAAGGTTGTAGCGTCACTTCGACTGTAGCTGTATCGGCCAAATCAAAATCAGTCAATGTCACATGCGATTGATACGCAGCATTAAACTCCAAAGCATAATTTGAATAAAATATCTTAGAAGGTGTAGCCGTAAATGTTTGTTCTTGACTATAATTAACGCCTTCTATGGCATAAAATCCACCTACATCCGTCATACCTGCATTTTGAATAGACGGCGTATCATCAGAAAACTGTGGACCATTCATATATGCATGCATTTTATTAGCACTAATGTCAAAAACTCTTGTGCCTAAGCCTTCGTCAAACTTCCAATAGGCCGTAAGTCCGGGTGTGGATTTAGATACTGTAATTTTGTTGGTTAGAAAAATTTCAGATCCTGTAAGCGGTCTGCTATAAAGACGGACATCATCTATCCTACCATGAAAGAATCCGGTTTGGTTTCTGCGACTTCCTATGGTAAAGAGTGCGGCTTCGTTGGATATAGCTGCTTGTCCTGAAGAAACTAATGCACCGTCTATATACAATAGAAGTGAACCTCCCGCATAAACCGCAGCCACGTGGTGCCATCCATTAGGATTGGAGCTAAACTCATGAGCGATGGTAAAATTACTTGTCCCGTTTCCTACGCCGGCAACCACACCTCTGCCTAAACTCGATGGAGTAGTATGTATAAAGAAATTTTTATTCAAATCACTTCCGAGGTCAACAATACCATCAGAGTTATATCCTGCTGCTATCTTTACCCATGTAGATACAGTCCACATATCGGTAGGTACGACAGGTTTGTGCGTTACACACAGGTAATCATTGATTCCGTCAAAAAGTAAGGAATTTCCTTTGCTAGGAGATAGCG
>JBBRJL010000005.1:0-16701 GCA_038219375.1 Chitinophagales bacterium
AATAATGCCCCTAGAAATGTATTGGTCAGATTTGTTTCTATTTCAGTAAAATAAGAGGTCCCGTTTCCGAAGTTTTTATTTACGAGTGCAAAAGTTTTTACATTGAGCCAATCAGCTGAATAATCATAATAGATAAATAATAACCCAATGATTATGGTAGGAAGGAGAATAAACCATCCCACGATTTTAAAGTTGTTTGGAAGTAATGAAATCACCATTTTATTATATTTTCAACAAAGGTAAGTATTACTTTACATTATGTCAAGTTGTTTTTACATATTGTATAGAATTATTTACATTATAATTTTGATTTAGGTATAATTTTCTTGATTTACAAATCACTGTTCACCAAATAACAAGATCAGTCCATCACAAAATCACTCCATCACTCTATCACCCAATAAATCAAAGGTGCAAGATCCGAGTAGAATAAATCATTGGTTTGACGATCTCTTTATTCTGCACATCCGAAGGTACAAATTGCCAAGGAGTGACTTGTTTGTCCCAAGCAAAATCAGCGTCGAGCATATATTTTTTTCTAAACTCATTGGGTGTGAATCTTCTGTACTTTTTGAATAGCCGATTGAAGTTAGCGATATTGTTAAAACCAGACATATAACATATTTCGCTGATGGTTTTGTCGGATTCCAAGATGAGTTTGCATGCTTTTCCGAGTCTTAGATCGATCAGGAAGTCACTAAAACTCCTGAAAGACTGTTTTTGAAAAAAACGACTGAAAGCATTTTCTGTCATTTGTACTTGTTTTGCAACATCATTAATTTTAAAATTAGGGTCAGCGAAATGTTGCATAATAAAAGCGTAAGCAATTTGGATGCGATTATTGGTGGTCTTGGGACTGCTCGTTTCAAATTCTAGAAAGGATAAAAATCTACGTTCTGTACCTTTGGACAATACATCCAATAGCTTGAGAAAAGAGATGGTATTGTCAAATCCCTTGTTTTCTGTCATTTCTATCATGATGTTTTTGGCAGTTTCAAAGGTTTTACCTGAATACTGAATACCTCTGACAGATTCTTTAAGCAGATTTCTTATAGCAAAAAAACTATCTTTCATCATCAAACTCGTAGAAAACTGATTGGCATCAAATTGTATAGTGATGACTCTATATGGTTGTTTATCTTTAAGTAAGGTATCGTCACCATACCATTTATGATTGAGATAAGGTCCAAGTAGCACTAAATCGTTATCTACATAGTTTTCGGTGGAATCCCCCACCACTCTTTTGCCTGACATGTTCATGACAAGATTTATTTCGATCTCAGGATGATTATGTATAGGGTAATCAAAGCCATTATTGGACGAGTCGAGCACGACACATATATCATTATCCTTTAAAGGTGTATTTTCTCTAAAAACATTCATATTATAATAATGTGGGCATAATGTGGAAAATAATCAAACAATAAATTGAGTAAAAAGTCAACTAAACTTCATTTTTGGAAGTAAAATTAACAAATAATTCACAAAAGTATCAACAATTGTCATAAAAGTATCACTCCAATGCTTTAAATTGATTTAAATTTGCTGCATCGGAATAATAATATAATTGTACGGAATGATAAGAATAAATATTTTTAGTTTGGAATATCTTCGATATGTAATCCAATTTTTCGTTATAGGCTTATTTTTAACACTATGTTCTGCTCTAGTAGCACAGTCTGTTACCATCAAAGGAGTGGTGACAGAAGAAGGAGGCCTACCCATGATAGGCGTTGCAATCGCTGAAAAAAACACTTCCAATGGTACGATCACCGATGTAGATGGAAGTTATACGATCAAGGTTAATTCTGACAAAGCTGTGTTGATTTTTAATTACTTGGGGTATAAAGTACAGGAAATAGCAATGGGAGGGAGATCATCCATTGATGTTTTATTAGAGCAAGACTCAGAAGTCCTTGCAGATGTTATCGTGACCGGTTATAGAAAGGAAACTAGAACGGATATTTCTACCGCTATTTCATCAATAAAATCCCGTGACATTTAGAGGCTAGTTGTTTCAGGTGTTGAACAAGCCCTACAAGGTCAAGCTCCGGGAGTTTCAGTGACACAAGTAACCGGTGCACCGGGTGATGATATCGCAGTGAGAATACGTGGGGCAGGTACCTTAGGTAATAATAATCCATTGTTTATAGTAGATGGTGTGCCTACTTCTGGCAATATTAATATGTTTTCTGTCAATGATATAGAATCTATTGAAGTACTTAAAGATGGTGCATCAGCAGCAATTTACGGTTCAAGGGCTTCAAATGGAGTGGTGATCATCACTACTAAACGTGGGAAATCGGGAAAACCTGTATTTTCACTAAATGTATCTAATGGTATTCAGACGCCAATCAGATTGCCACAAATGTTAAATTCAAGAGAGTATCTCACCATCCGAAATGAAGCGATCAATAATGCCAACACACTCAGAAATCCTGCCAATCAAGTAAAGCCTTATGATATGTCTATTTTGGATACACTTCCCGATGTCAACTGGCTCGACAGGGTATTTGCCAATGCGCCTATCCAACAATACGCCTTATCTGCAATGGTGGGCAATGATAATAGTAATGTATATATTTCTGCCGATTATCAAAATCAAGATGGAATATTCAAAGGGCAAAATTTCAAAAAGTATCAGGTCAGAATCAATGGTGAAACGGGAAACAAGTATTTCAGAATAGGAAACAATTTATCCTTTGGTCATACAGATCGTAAAGTAATTGGTTCTTCGGGAGATGGTTTCGGTCCTGGCAATGAGTTAAGTGCCATCCGTTTTGCGCTCATCACTGCTCCTGTTTTTTCAGGTGTAAATCCTGACGGTAGCGATATCAATGTGACTTCAGAACTTGGCGATCCAACATTATACGGCGATGGAAATGCCAATCCGTTAGTCCTTATCAATAGTACAGATTGGAAAATTAATAGGAGTCGTGTATTTGGAAATGTATTCGCAGAAGTTGCGCCTATCGAAGGATTAAAATTAAGGACGACTTTGGGTGGAGATTTTGTATTTGAAAAAGAAAAATTATTTAAAGAGAGATTGTCGGATGCTATTTATGAACCTACGTCTCTCAATGAAGGCAGAGTATTCAATCAGACACTCATCTGGAATACCACAGCAAGTTATGACAAAAAAGTGGGCAAACATAAGTTCTCAAGTTTGATAGGTACTGAAGCGATCACCAATCACACGGATTACATCGGCGCATCTGCCAATAATTTCAGGCGTACAGATCCATTATTTAGGTATCTAAGTGCATCAGTTGCAGAAGACATCATGAATGTAGGAGCTTCGGGTATAGCGACGGAGTGGGCATTAGTATCTTATTTTGGATTGGTTGGCTATAATTATAATAACAAATACATTTTGAGTGGCGCATTGAGAAATGATGGTTCATCAAGATTTGGACCTGAAAATAGGTGGGGCATATTTCCATCCGTATCGGGTGCATGGATTGTGTCTAATGAAGATTTTCTCGCCGACAATAATTTGATTTCTGAATTAAAAGTAAGGGCTAGCTGGGGTAAACTAGGCAACCAAGAAATTGGTGTCTATCCTTATAGTTCATTGGTGAGTGCTGGAGATCGAGTATATGCATTTGGAGATAATTTAGTGACTGGATCTTCTATCTTGGAGACTGGAAACAGTGCTATCAAATGGGAAACGAGTACACAGTCCAATATTGGTGTAGATGTTGGTCTTTGGAAAGATAAATTGACGTTTACAGCTGATTTTTTCAGGAAAGTATCAGATGATGTTTTGGTCAGGGTACCGATACCTCAGTCAGGTGGATCTACGAGAGCACCTTTTGTCAATGCAGCATCTATTGAAAATAAAGGTATGGAGTTTGCGTTGTCTTATCGTTCGGGAAGTAAAGATTTTAGCTATTACATTAGCCCGAATATTTCCGTTGTTAGAAATGAAGTATTGTCCATAGCTGGCAGCGAACCAATTTTGGGCGGATTTGGATTGTCTGATGGTCCCTTGACCAAAACAGAACCTGGTAGACCAATCGGTTCATTTTTCTTGTGGCAAATGGATGGACTTTTCCAAACCATGGAAGAGATAGAAGCGAGTCCATTCCAGACAAAAGATACCCGTCCTGGAGATGTAAAATTTGTAGATATCAATGGTGACAATATCATTGACGATAAAGATAGAAGCCACGCTGGAAATCCATTCCCTGACTTTACTTATGGTATGCAATTGGGTATGAATTACAAGAATTTTGATTTGTCCATGATGCTTCAAGGTGTACAAGGTAATGATGTTTATTTCTTATTTGGCAACTTCGCTTACGAAACCCAAAGCCGTGGATTCAATTCTTATGCAGGTATACTTGACAGATGGACACCTACCAATACCGATACTAATATTCCTAAGGTGAGCCTAGATGATAGGAATGGTAATAGACGAGTTTCTACAAGATTTTTGTATGATGGCTCTTACATGCGAGTTAGGAATATTTCGCTAGGATATAATCTCAAAAGTATTATAAAATGGAGTGGCATATCAAGCATGCGTGTTTATTTTACCGTGCAGAATGCATTTACATTTACGAAATATCCCGGTCTTGATCCTGAGATACAAGCCAACACAAACGATACGAGAGGTCTTGGTATTTCATCAGATCTGGCAGTAGGAATCGACTGGGGAACAGTGCCGGCTCCAAGGACTTATGTTGCAGGATTTAAAATAGATTTTTAAAACGAACCCTTACAGTCCTTCCATTTTAAGGTAAGGATCTAAGATGGGTAAAAATAAAATTGGTCAATCACTAAATTGTTAGTATGAAATCCACATTAAAAATAGTTTTTTTCATTTCGTTGATACACTTCATGTCATGTGAAGGCATTCTGGAAAAAGATCCAATAGCCATTCTTGATGCAGGATCATTTTTCCAAACAGAGGCAGATGCTGTCCAAGCTATCAATGCTGCGTACAATCCACTACTCTTTAATAATACCAATAATAATTTTTATTGGGCGATGGGAGTAATCACGGGAGATGAGGCTATACCTGGAGGTGATGGTTCTCGTCCAGGCATCGTTGAGATGGAAACATTCACGTATACGCCACGTACGGAAGAACTCAATGATTTTTGGAAAATGCAATACAAAGGCATTACACAAGCAAATCTAGTGCTTGACAATATCGATAATATTAGTATGGAACTGACTGTCCAAAATCGTATAAAAGGGGAAGCTCTTTTTCTTCGCGCATATTTTTATTTTCAGCTGACGCAAGTATTTGGTGCTGTGCCTTTATACCTTAAAGTCACAGCACCAGATCAGCTGAAGATACCACGTACTGCTAAAGCTCAGATCTATGAGCAGATTCTCGCAGATTGCGATGCTGCTGCCTTGCTCCTTCCTGCTATTCAAACAGCGACTAATGTAGGTAGAGCAACTCGAGGGGCAGCTTTTGCGCTAGCTGCCAAGACTACATTATATTCAAAAGACTATACAAAAACGTTGGCTTATATTCAAGATGTTAAAAACTTGGGTATTTACAGTTTGGTTGCCGATTATAACAGTCTATTCCAAAAAACAACACAAAACACTAGTGAATCGGTGTGGGAAATCCAACATACTAATCTTGAGCTTGGAGTAGGAAACTTCATGAATCAATGGTGGGCATCCAAAAAATTTTTGGGTTATGGATTTGCGGAGACAACGCCAGCATTTGTTCAATCATTTGAGCCCAATGACCCACGTCTGAGATTTACGGTTGCAAGAAATAACGAGCCTTATTTTGGTTTGATTTATAAAAATTCGTTTTCTTCCACTACTTTCAGTCCACGCAAATTTATCCAATCTGATGCGGAGTTGACTCAAAAAGCAGATGGAGATATCAATTATCCTGCGATCAGATATGCGGAAGTTCTCCTTTGGGAAGCAGAAGCTTTGGTAGAATTGGGTAGGGTACAGGAAGCCCTAGCTCCTTTGGAAGAAGTACGTGCAAGGTCAAGAGCGCAAGCTACGGGGACGGGCGTATTACCTGCCATTGTTTCGACTGACCAAAACATAGTAAGAGAAGCCATTCGTAAAGAAAGAAAAGTAGAGCTCGGATATGAATTGCATAGATTTTTTGACTTAGTAAGATGGGGTATAGCTGGAGATTTGTTGCCTAATTTTCAGGTAGGTAAACACGAAGTATTCCCATTGCCACAGACGGAGATAGATTTGAACCCATCACTTGACCAAAACGGAGGATATTAATGAATAGATATAATAGACTAATATTTCTTTTAATTTGCTTATTGTTGGCAAAATTTATTGATGCTCAGCAAGGTCAAGTTGCCATACCTAGAGTAGATCTGATGCCCGACCAACCGACTCCCTATAGCATGAGAGACTGGAGAAACGTCGCCATTCAATACGACTCTTTTATTTACGATAAAGATAAAACAGGTCAATACCTTCCGCTAGTAAATTATACTGAAAACGCAGTTAATTATCCATCCCAAAAACAAATTCGGCTGCATACATACGTTGGTACCAATTTTCCACAAAACTCAGAAGGTATCAATGTCTTACAATCTTTAGTTGGTGCTGCCTTGGTTGGTCAGAATATAAGGTCAATATACGGAGTAGATAGATTGGTCATGTCTCAGGACTTTTTTAACAAAAAAAATGGGGAAAACATCTATCTCAATAATGCATCTACAGGTAGTGGTGGTGACTGGTGGTATGATGTGATGCCCAATATCTATTTCTATCAGTTGTATGATCTTTATCCGAAGTTTAATGCAGAAGCGGATTTTCAATTTAATGCTGTTTCAGAAAAATTTCTTGAGGCAACCAGAAAAATGGGTGGAAATGCTACACCTTGGACACCTGCTGCGATGAATTACCGTGCATGGAATTTTAAAACTATGGAAGGTAATACCAACGGAGTCAAAGAACCAGAAACAGCTGGAACCTTCGGTTGGTTGCTCTATCATACATACAAAACCACGGGGAATCCTGAATATCTCAAGGGAGCTGAATGGTCTATAGAATACCTAAATTCTTTGACATCCAATCCATCTTACGAACTTCAAATGCCCTATGGTGCCTATGTTGCAGCCAAAATGAATGCAGAAATCGGAACAGATTACAATATCAGCAAAATGGTAAATTGGTGTTTTGATCGAGGTCCTTTACGTGGATGGGGAACTATCGTCGGAAAGTGGGGAAGTTTTGATGTATCTGGTTTGGTAGGCGAAGCCAATGATGGTGGCAATGATTATGCCTTCTTGATGAATGGAATGCAACAAGCTGCTGCTCTAGTGCCTATGGTAAGATATGATAAAAAATTTGCAAAAGCAATAGGAAAATGGATGTTGAACTTAAGTAATGCATCACGACTAATGTATCCTGGTTTTTTGCCGGGCATGCTCCAAGATGGTGCTGCTTGGTCTCAAGCAAATGATCCAAAATCATTGATCTCGCACGAAGCCATGAAGGAGAAATTTCAGGGATTGACGCCTTATGCTACGGGCGATGCACTCCGTGGCGGATGGGCAGAAACCAACCTAGCTGTTTATGGTAGTTCAGCAGTAGGATATCTCGGTGCGTTGATAGAAAAGACGAATGACCCTAGGATATTGCGATTGGATCTCAATGCCACAGATTTTTATAATGAAACATCGTATCCGAGTTACTTGTATTTTAATCCTTACGATATTCCCAAAACCATAATGCTTGATTCTGGGGAAGGCAGTCATGATGTTTATGAGTCCTTGTCAGAAATTTTTACACATCGAAATGTAACAGGCGAAATTTTCATTACCATACCGCCAAAACAAGCCATCCTAGTTGTAGTGACTCCTGCAAACGGTGCAATTACTTACGATAAAAATAAAATGTTGGTCGATGATGTCATAGTTGATTTCAATCAGAATAACACAACATTTACTTACAGTCCGAGAATAAAAGCACTAGAACCAATCGATTATATCATTGAAAAGGGAAGTAGTACCACCATTTTTTGTACGGCAGAAGATAGAGATTCAGAAGAATTGATATATAATTGGAGTTCTGATAATGGACTAATTAATGGAAGTGGAGATCAGGTAACTTTGACTGCACCACAGACGGTGGGTCAGACCGAAATAAAGGTTTTAGTATCTGATCCTGAAGGTAATCTAGATAGTATGGTGATAAGTATTGAGATCGTTGATATCATCAATCGTGCACCGATCATAAATAGACTTACTGCTAGTTCGAATGTTACATCACCAAATGAAACCATCTCTATCATTTGTGAAGCCATTGATCCTAATGGAGATATCATTTCCTATGCATGGACATCAGACCAAGGTATGATTACTGGTCAAGGCGCAGAGATACAATGGACGGCACCACAATCGGAAGGGGTATATACTATCACTGTTTCTGTAATAGATGATTTGGGACTTTCGTCCAATAGAACAACCACCATTTTGGTAAAAAACTTTGATGGTGAAGGTGACATTATTGCTTGGTATCCATTTACGGGAAATGCTCAAGATATTAGTGGCAACAATCATCATGGTATTAATAGGGGTGGGTTATTAACAACAGATTTTGAAGGTAAAGCTAATAATGCCTATTACTTCAATGGAGGTACGCAGCATATTGAAGTAACAAGTACGCCCAAACTTAATGTCACAGATGCGATATCTGTCAGCCTTTGGTGCAAACCAAGTTTCGGTGAGGAAAAAGAAGTGTTTTTGGTGTCACACGGTAGCTGGCAGAACAGATGGAAATTGTCTATCACACCTACGCTCAACATCAGATGGACGGTAAATACCACCACAAGAATTGTTGATTTGGATGTAGCTAATCCGATATCTTCAGATAGTATATATCACATAGTAGCCACTTATGATGGGGAAACCATGTTGATCTTCGTAAATGGTATTTTAAGTGCCTTTACCTCGCAATCTGGTAACATCAGAACCACTACAATTCCGATGTTAATAGGCCAAATGCTGCCTGCAGAGTTATTGTACAATTTTAAAGGAGTGATAGATGATGTAAGAATTTATGATTTTGCGCTGAGTCCAAGTTTGGTTTCTACATTATTCGATCCTAGTACTTCAGATGTGTCAGAGCTAGATAAATTTAAAGGAATCAATCTCACACCTAATCCTGTCAGCCAATTTTTGACAATCAATGGAGCAGATCAAAGTGTATTTCCTGAGATTTTTATAACAGATGTTTTAGGGAAGACGGTACAATCATTTCGACATTGGAGGGCAGAAAATCCATTGGACGTAAGTCAATTAAAAAGTGGTATTTATTTTCTCACACTAATCCAAGATCTAGGAAGTAATTCAAAAAGTATTCAATTTTTAAAAATATAGTCAATTTTATTAATCATTAAATCACAGGATATGAAACGTCATGTACATTTATTGCTACTGATTTTTGCAAGCATCTTCGGATTGCATGCTCAGTCGCCGGTAGCGTCTTACAGTTTTTCTGGAAATGCCAAAGATGGTACTTCCTTTTCTAATCATGCATCAGTCAATGGCGCCACTTTAGCAGCAGACAGATTTGGATGGGCTAATAGCGCTTTTTCATTTGACGGAGTCCAAAGTGCGATTATAGCACCTGTGGGCAGTCAGTTGAATTCTCCCACTACGACCATAAGTTTTTGGGTCAATGTGAGAAGTCTTCCTACACAAGGCGAAGTTTATATTCTTTCTAATGGAGGATGGCAAGAAAGATGGAAAATATCGCTTCCATCACATGGTAAACCAGTTTTTACCACTCATGCAGCGACTTGTTGTAATGATATGGACTCAGGTGAAGGCAATGAGTTGAAAATCAATGAATGGCGTCATGTCGTAATGACACATGATGGTACTACAGACCGTATTTATATGAACGGTGTTCAGGTAAACGAAAAGGCTTATTTTGGCAATTTGAATACTACTGTATATCCATTAGGTATTGGTTATAACCCAATTGATAAAAGTAATTATTTTGATGGTTTGATTGATGAAGTCATGATCTTTGACAATGCGCTTACTGCAGCAGAGATCAATGCACTCTATGTCGCTCAATCTACTGCACCAACAATATCGGAAGGATTGGTTGCCGCTTATCACTTCGATGGTTTGGGCAAAGATGATTCTGATTTCAAAAACAATGCAAATACAAGTTCAGCAACTTACACCACAGATAGATTTGGTTATGGTAATAGTGCAATAACGTTGGATGGAGAAACATCAGAAGTTACTGCAAAAAATGCAGCGCAATTGAATTCTGAGAATACAACCATAAGCATGTGGGTAAAAGTAAATAACCTTCCAGCAAATGGCGAATCATTTATATTATCGAATGGTGGATGGCAAGAAAGATTGAAAATATCGCTTCCGCCTCATGGTAAGCCAGTATTTACTACAAATCACTCTAATGGTATTTCTGATATGGATTCAGGAGAAGGCAATGATCTTAAGCCAGGTCAATGGACACATTTGACATTTATTCACGATGGAGCTAAAGATAAGATATTTTTTGATGGTGTACTTGTAGCTTCAAAAGATGTAGTTGGAACTTTAAACGGTACTACTAAGCCACTTGGAATTGGTTATAATGCTATTGATGGTGGCAATTGGTTTGATGGCGTAGTGGATGATATCGAAATTTACAATTATGCATTTGATGACGCATCGGTAGGTTCTTTATATACGGCACAATCTACTTTTCCTGGAGTGGCCGATGATTTAGTAGCAAATTACGGACTCAATGCAAACGGTGTTGATCAGTCTCAATTTGAAAATCATGCTATTTTAGGTGAAAATGCTAAACCGGAACCGAATAGACACGGATGGGCAAATAATGCTCTTTTTGGTGCAGCTCGCGCTGAAAATTCTATTGCATTACAATCTGATTTTACAACCATAAGCTTTTGGGTAAAACCAACTACCTTACCTAGTTCAGGCGAAGTTTATTTACTTTCCAATGGTGGATGGCAAGAAAGATGGAAGATTTCACTTCCTAATCACGGTAAGCCGGTGTTTACGACACATGCTACATCTTGCTGTAGTGATTTGGACTCAGGTGATGGTAATGCTTTACAAGCTGGTGTATGGTCACATGTAGCTATGGTTCATGATGGTGCAACAGACAAAATATACGTAAATGGTGTCTTGGCAAATGAAAAAGCAGCACCAGGAGCTCTAAATAAAACCAAATATCCAATAGGAATCGGATACGATCCAATAGACAATGGAAACTTTTTTGACGGAGCGATCGATGATCTTCATATCTATTCAAGTGCACTTGATGCAGCAGAAATTGCAGCACTTTATGATGGACAAAAGGACCCACCAGTTATTACCACTGCATTAGTTGCAGACTACACCTTTGACAATACTAGAAATGATCAATCAGAGTATCAAAACAATGCTTATGGTAACGCAGTAAGTACAAAAGATAGATTTGGGAAAGCAAATAAAGCAGTAACCTTTGACGGAAATACTTCTTATATTGAAGCAGCAAATTCACCACAGCTTAACACAGATTTTACATCCATTAGTTTTTGGGTAAATGTAAGATCACTTCCATCTTCAGGAGAGAAGTTTATTCTTTCACACGGTGGATGGCAAGAAAGATGGAAAATTTCTCTTCCATCACATGGCAAACCTGTATTTACGACGCACGCAGCCACTTGTTGTAATGATATGGATTCAGGAGACGGAAATGCATTACCTATTGGCGAATGGAAACACGTAGTGATGACCCATGATGGTATTACAGACAGAATATATATGGATGGAGCCCAAGTTAATGAGAAGGCTTATGCTGGCGCGTTGAACCAAACAGGTTATCCATTAGGCATCGGTTATGATCCTATTGACAAAACAAATTATTTTGATGGTTCATTGGATGAAGTACAGATTTACAACAGAGCATTGACAGCACAAGAAGTTCTTGATCTATATAATGAGCAATCTACTGATCCTCTTGATGGTGATACTGAAAGTCCGTGTGCTCCACTAAACTTGACTGCTGACGTATTATTCACGACCGTAACTTTATCTTGGGAATTTGCAGAAGACAATGTAGGTGTGACAGCTTATAATGTGTATCAAGATGGGGATTTGATAGGAACTGTAGAAAGTCTCACAGCAACTATTACTGAATTGGCGTCATTGACTGATTATGTATTTGGCGTATCTGCCATAGATGCAGCAGGCAACGAATCGCTGATCACTACACTTAATGTTACTTCAGGTCAGGAAGAAACGCCCGATACTACACCACCGACAGCACCGGGTAATTTACGAGGTAATGTTGGTTCAAATTCTGTGCTTTTAGCTTGGGATGCATCGACAGATGATAGGAAATTGTCAGGTTATGTGGTACTCGTAGATGGTATATTTTATGATTCTCTTTCTGATGTTGCAGTTTCTGTCTTAGTAACAGACTTGGATACAGAGACAGCTTACACATTTGAAGTATATGCTTATGACCTTTCGGGTAATAATTCAGAGATTTCAGAAGTAACATTGATTACTACAAAACCATTAGTGACGAGTGAGCCTGGGCTTGTAGCTCATTACCCATTTGATGGAAATGCGAATGATGCAACTCCATACAATAATCACGGAGCAATAGGTGGCAATCCAGTTTTTGAAACATCATCACTTCCTTTCGGCAATGGTGGGCAAAATCTCAAATTTGATGGTGACAAGGATTCAGTTTTGGTGCAGAATGCAGTACATCTTATTTCTGACTTTACCACAGTTAGTTTCTGGATAAGAGTAGATGGGCAAAATCCAAATGTAGCAGAAGCTTACATTATGGACTTCGGCCACTGGGATCAAAGATGGAAAATATCTTTGCCACAACACCTTAGAATCGTTTGGACAACCAATGGTAACAACCTTCAGTTCCCTAACTTCATATCAGACATGGATAGTAGAGATGGCAATGAGTTAGTAATAGGTTTCTGGTGGCACGTGACCATGGTACACGATGGAGCGAGAAATATCATTTATGTGAATGGTGAAGAGACGAACAGTGTACCAGTGGCTACTAAGTTGAATAGTACATCTCGTCCACTTGGTATAGGTAATAATCCAGTAGATGGAGGTCAATACTTCCAAGGAGCACTAGACGATGTGAAGATATATAACAAATCGCTGACGGCTGTAGAAATCGCAAAATTATATAGTACGGGTACCACTGGTATCGAAGACTTTGCAGTTGCGAAATATGGTGACATCAAAGTATCTCCAAATCCAGTGTCTGATGTTCTGAATATCGACCATACATTCAGTGCAGAGCACACAGTTCAGATCAGAGTATTGGATAATATGGGAAGACAATATGATGGACTCACACCTTCAAAAGGTGCGATTCAATCAGGTAAAATCAGTTTGTTAACAAACGGATACGCAGCAGGTTTATACTTTGTCAACTTCATCGTTGATGGTAAAAATATTGGTTCAGTTAAATTTAGCAAAATCTAACACCTAAATATCTAAAATGATACCATAATGAAGGCAAAAAGTACCATAAAATCAGCACTTTTGACGACAAATCATTGTCATCGCTATGGTGCTAAGCCAGAAGTGAACAAGGTAGCTGGTTTTGCAGTAATTTTTGGCTGTAATAGGAAATTCATGTTAGATTATTAGGTAATATTCAAAGGTAGTTAATGTTAAGAGACGGAAGAATGGGGTCAACTGGCCTCGTTTTTCCTCTCTTTTAATTTTCATTTGACAAACCAAAATAGCTTAAATTAACAAAAATGGGCAAAAGATTTGATGAAAATCCTATCATTCTTACGAGCGATATCACACCTAGTATGGAAGGGATGAAGGTAGAATGTGTCCTAAATCCTGGCGTTTTTACCTTTCAAAACAAAACTTGGCTTTTGCTCAGAGTAGCAGAACGTCCACATCAGCGTGATGGTTTTGTGTCTTTCCCTATATTGGATGAACAAGGAAATATGGAGATAAAAACATTTGCTTTAAATGACCCTGATCTTGATCTTTCAGATGCTCGCATGGTTACTTACAAAGGTAAAATGTATCTCTCTACTTTGTCTCATTTGAGATTGGTGTGTAGTGATGATGGTAAAAAATTTTATGAACCAAAAAATCATCCTACTAAGATATTCGGACAAGGCGATTTGGAAACCTATGGGATAGAAGATTGTCGAGTTAGTTTTTTTGATGAGCAATATAATCTTACCTTTACACAAGTTTCAGAAAATGGAGTAGGAGTAGGGTTGATGCGTACTAAAGATTGGGTAAATTTTGATAGAGAAGGCATGATACTGCCACCACATAATAAAGATTGTGCTTTATTTGAAGAGAAAATTGATGGTAAATATTATTGTCTTCATCGACCTTCGGGCAAAGATATAGGTGGGAATTTTATTTGGCAAGCATCATCTTATGATATGCTTCATTGGGGAAACCACAAATGTGTCATGAAAACTAGGTCAGGGATGTGGGATTGTGCAAGGATCGGAGCTGGTGCTGCACCCATTAAAACCGAAGCAGGATGGCTAGAAATATACCATGGTGCTGATTTTGATAATAGATACTGTCTAGGCGCTGTTTTATTCGACTTGAATGACCCATCGATAGTTATCGCAAGATCCATAGAGCCTATTTTTGAACCCATCCGTGATTATGAAACTAAGGGTTTTTTTGGAAATGTAGTTTTTACCAACGGACACTTGGTAGATGGCGATGAAATCCACATGTATTATGGCGCATCGGATGAAGTCATCTGTGGTGCCAAACTTTCGATTTCTGAAATATTAACCACACTTAATTTACTAGTAGTATGATCGCTGAATTTTCGTTTTTCAATTCGCATCCTAAGCCGATGCGTGTCCTGCTACTTACCAACCTGATATATGCGATGGTCATGCCGATCGTAGAGTTGTTCGTAGGTGCGTACATTATGAGGAATTCTTCAGATTTGAGTTTGGTGGTGATCTTTCAGTTGGCTGTTTATACGGGTATTCCACTCACCTTTCTGATCAACGGATACTTACTCAATGGTGTCAAAATCGCTTGGCTTTATTCCTTAGGCATGATTCTGAGTGGCATATCGATGTTTGCTATGATGTCATTGGATGAACTGAGTACCGCGGGGATATTTTTTGCTGGATTGATAATGGGACTTTCTTATGGATTCTTTTGGGCAAACCGAGATTTTTTAGCATTAAATACCACCGTTGACAGCAATAGAAACTATTATTATGGTCTCGAAACATTTTTTTATACCATAGCAGGTATCATCATTCCATTTGGTGCAGGGGCTTTTATTGCAGCCACAGACAAAAACAATTGGTTTGCAGGAAATGTAAATGTCGCTTATCATTACCTTACCATCTTTGTTTTAGTATTGTCAGTAGGAGCGAGTATCTTGGTCCATCAAGGTGATTTTCAGAATCCCAAACGAGCGCCATTCCTATTTTTCAAATTTGACAGTCTCTGGAATCAGATGCTCAAACTCGCTGCACTGAAGGGTGTAGCACAAGGATATATAGTCACCGCGCCTACTATGTTGATATTGAGTTTGGTAGGCAAAGAAGGTGCCTTGGGTCTCATCCAATCCGTTGCAGCATTCTTTTCAGCAATACTATTATATATTTTGGGTCGAGTCAGCAAACCTGAACATCGATTGATAATCTATTTTATTGGTTGTATTTTGTTTGTCATTGGTGCCGCTTTTAATGCTTTATTATATTCTTCGTTAGGTGTGATTTTGTTTATACTTTGTTTAGTTTTTGCAAGACCGCTGTTGGATATTGCCTATTTTCCGATACAGCTGAAAGTGATCGATATCGTATCAATCAAGGAAGGTAGAAATGAGTTTTCATACATTCTAAACCATGAGTTTGGGCTCTATGTTGGTCGACTTTTTGGATGTGGACTTTTTATTCTTCTAGCTCGATATGTAAGTGAATATGTTGCATTGAGATATGCACTTTTATTTATTGCGGTTATACATTTAGGTGGTGCATTTATGGCTCAGAATATTTCGAAGAGGATTAGTTTTAAATCTGAGTGAAAGAATTTTAGGTTTAATTATGTTTGATAAATCTTCTCATCTTTAATGTTAGGGAGTCTGACGAACTGTATTGAGTAGGCATCCTTTCTTGTCATACATATAAGGTCATCATGCTCTGAAGAGCCTGTTACACTATAGCGTGAGACGACCTTCTTAGAAAAGTGCACTGTATTACTCCCACTTTTTTTAAAAGATGTTAGGGTGGATTTTTTTGCGATATGACGGAATATTGAACATCCAAAATGATAATTTTAAATCTTATAGAATAGTATTATGATGTGTTTGCTTTTTGCCAGTCCATTGTTGGATATTGCATATTTCCCGATACAAATGAAGGTTATAGACTATGTGGCTGAGAAGGAAAAAAGAAATAAATTTTCTTACATTCTTAACCATGAATTGGGTGTATATTTGGGTAGATTGTTTGGTTGTGGATTATTTATTGTTTTAGCAAGGTATGTCAGTGAGTATGCTGCTTTAAGGTATGCACTATTGGTTATTGCGGTATTACACGCCTTGGGTTGGTTTATGACCAGATCAATATTGAGAGAAAAGTAAATGGCGTATGATACAGTGTAGTAGTAGCGTAACTTAAATAATATCGCTGCAAATCTGACACTTACTTATTTTTATATCTGGTATAGTATTTCCTTAAAAAAAATAGAAACATTA
>JBBRJL010000006.1:0-16592 GCA_038219375.1 Chitinophagales bacterium
TATGCCCAGCATAGGCTATGCCCGATGTCAATAGCATCAGGAGGATAAGTTGTATTTGAAATATATTTTTCATTATTATCGGTTTTCTAAATTATTTAAAATTTTATAAAGAGGATGGGTTACAACAAATGTGATGGCCTGACTTGCAACCCATTAATAAACTCTTCAAAAGTATCTGCTATTACTACAAATTGATCATCTGGCAAATGATCTGTCCATCTATTAACTACTACTTTTCCAAATGTATCTTCATCAAAACTTAAACAAAAATGCCACCCACCTTCGTCATATCCAAATGGTATTTTTTTCCCCCATCCAGAATTTTGAAACTCTTTGATAAGATTATATATAGATGCGAAATTATCAAAAGAGGCTATAATCCAATCTCTATTATTTTTATCTATGAAATAATCCTCTGTTATTCTTAATCCAGAATAATTATCTAAAATTTCTCTTAATAAAGCTGGCATTTTAAAACCTATTAACGAATCTAATAAATCTAAATTTTTTTGCCCTATTCTTGGTCTAATTTTAAATTTTCTCATTTTTTTAATATTCTAATTAAAATTACTATTCTAATATCCTGATCCGTAGTATGCTCTCCATTGAGCAGCAGAACCGCTATGTTGCATTCCGAAGACGCCTGTGCCTTGATGTGCAGTTTTTTCGACTAATTGCATTGTGCCATATGCCTTACCATCAATTATTTCAAAATCATCCATGTGGTGCCAAGTGTATATATCAGTTAACTCTTCATCAATAGAAATTCCAATTTTTGCTCTTGCCCGAGCAAAGTCAGTTGTTCTATTCCCAGAAAGTTCAATTTTAAGTATAGTATTGCTTTGCAATGGATGCATATATTGCGTATTAATATAGTCTGGCGTTAATTTATTTGTACTTAAGGGTACATTTATATTTGGATTTAATGCTGGGTTATAAGATGGATCAAAGACGGTGGTTTTATAACTGCCACTAACATCTTTATGCAAGCTGACCACTTGATTTGACTGTCCTGGTCTATCTAATACTAAAGTCAATCTACCTTGAGCATCTTCTATTATTTCTTTAATAGGTTTATTAACTCGTGATAAAAAATCGTCCACCACATTAGTTGGAATGCTTGCTCCATTATTGGCAAACCATTCTAATGTAGTTTTATTTCTTCGCAATATATCACTTGGTAAACTCATGTGTCTTATCAACGCCTCCCACGCATCCGCCCCTCTAGGATGACTCCTCACAAATTCCCAAGCATCTTCAAAGCCTTCTAGATCTAATAGGGTAAATGTTAGTCGTACTTCACCAGTACAGAGCTTAGCTGGTAGGAGTGATGGTTTTTTGATAGGTAGAAGACGTGTAGCTGATAGCTCTTCCGCCTCTGGTGGGTTGTAGTCTGCGCTATGTGTCGCATAGCTGACTCCAGATGTCCAGAGCATCAGGATAAAAATCGGAAGTTGAAATATGTGTTTCATTTTTTATTAATACTATTGATTATTTCTCAACCAAAAACAATTCTTTAATAGCCTTGCCAATTAATTCAGGATGTACACTAACATTAATTACTTTTGGTTCTATACCTAAATCAACCATAAAACCTTTGTATCTAATATTAGCACCCACCCTTGTAATAGTAAAACTATTGTCACTTAATTTTGCTGAAATATATAATGCCTTCTTTACTAGATTTATTTGTGACCTTACTTTACTGACTTGTAAGAATTTTTTAAAACTTCCTTCGGGTAAATCTTTCATTGTAGTAACATTAGTACAATGTTTAAATGTTTCTAGGAATACCTCACCCAATTTGTCCAATGGTGCATCAAATGAAATTTCCAAGATAGGTTCAATAGATCTGGAAAAATATTCACCGGCTGTACAATGTGGGAGGAAAAACAGGTCGTTATCAATTTTGTATATTCCTATGCTATTCATCATTATTCAATTACTGTTATAATAATTTCTATATCTGTTCCATTGTATCCTTTAAATTTGGCATACTCTATTAAATTTGCTTTAACAGCATTTTGCCCACCTAATAAAGGACTAGGTATTGCGATTTCAAGAACTTGCTTGTTATAGCCTATAACAATGTCACCCGCAAATTCGATAGCAACATTTGGAGGTGGCATCGAAGCTAAATTATTTACATATCCCTTCCATAAACTTTCTAAATTATCTAAATTTTGGTAGGACATTGCGTATGTATCGGTACTTTTTATACTCGTGGCAACTCCTGTTAGTTCATCAAATTTATCAACCCATGGAAAATTTGTGTGTAAATTGCTACTTAATGCCATCTCGATTTCCCTCCCTCTTCTAAAAGGATTTAAATTCCATACTCCATCAGGAAAACTAGAATAAAGACCTGATGACGGTGTATCTGCTAACTCATCAAGGAATATGTTTTTTGAATCAGTGAACTGATTAAATTCGTCTAAGAATTCATCGTTTGTAGACCCAGTTCTTATTAAATAATCATCAGTATTTTCCAAGTACCGAACATTTCTTCGATATTCTTCAGTTTCAATTAGTACCTCCCACGCATCCGCCCCTCTAGGATGACTCCTCACAAAATCCCAAGCAGCGTCAAAGCCTACTAGATCTCTTTGGGCCAACGCTAGACGGACTTCATTGGCAGAAAGGATAGCAGGATTATAAGTAGGATATTTGGTGCGTAGTTTTCGGGTGGCAGATACTGCATCTTTAATGAATATTCCTATCTCAGGGCCGGCAGAAACTAGTGCTGCAAGTTGGATTTTAGAGCGGGTGTCATCGTCGATATTGTCTAGTAGCTGTGCGGAAAGGCCTTCTAGATCACCTACTATTTCTGCTTTATCAGTTTTTGATAAATAAACAGCTTGTTTTTCTGGTGGATGATAGACCACACTATGCCCAGCATAGGCTATGCCCGATGTCAATAGCATCAGGAGGATAAGTTGTATTTGAAATATATTTTTCATTATTATCGGTTTTCTAAATTATTTAAAAATTTATTTTGTTTTATCCTGCTATGATAGGGAGCATAGTGAGGAATGGAGATTGAAAGAAATTGAATAGCAGAATATCTACCATTCAATTTCTCCTTTTAATCTCAATTCTTGTACAGTACAGCCGATAAAGTATCCAAGTAAATATATTTGATCTAAAGATGATTTACCATTTTTAATCATGGCGAAAACAACTCCATCCCTATCTTCATAACCTAAATATTCAAAATCAGCTCCATAAACATCATTCATTCTTGAAATTGTCTTTTCAACAATTTCTGGATTGCCAGTTGCAATATTTATTATTTCATTTTGCAAATCCATTTGATTTTAAATATTAAGTTTATCTGCCATTTCTATCTTATACATACCTAAATTGAAATTTGAAAGAAATTCCCAGGCTCTGTCAGATATAATTAGTTGATTATAAAGCCCTTTATATTTAGTAACTCCAAAATCATCTACAAAAGCATTTTCCCCTATTAAAATTCTTACAAATTCAGGTATGGAACAATCTGGTTGATTCCTTTTAAAATCTTCTGAAAATGATATATCAACGTATTCATAACCTAAAACTCCAGTAAAATCAAAATTTAAAGAATTCTGGATGTGTTTTGAAACCATAAATGCTGATTGACTTGTTAAAAATTCTCCTCCCATCCAGCCTTCGAAATTAATTGATAAATGGACAATTTTCCATGGAATAATTGATTTGTCATAAATAGTATTAGTACCATGATTTCCTGGTACTTCGCATTTCAATAAATGGTATTTCATTTTATAAAGATCTTATTGGTGGTGTAAATAAATTACCAAACATAATATCAATTTCTGTCGCTTTATCCAAGAATTGTTGTTTAGTGGGTAAAGGTGTGCCCAAAGGAAATTGATTATAAAAATCATTCCATGCAAGTCTTATTTGAGATAAATGTAATTGAGAATTAATTTCCCCTGAAATTCCTCTTAAATTTTGAAGAGAATGAATCTCAGATTCAGTAAATATCCCATAGAAAATATTTGATGGCTCTAATAAATCTTGTTCAATTGCATGATGGACATTAAAATTGTTTCCTTGCCAGTTGAAATTTGGAAATGAATTGAAAAAAGTAGAACGATAATTCGTTGTGTTTGATGTACCAAGGATGGCACCATTTCTTAATTCATCAACATAATTAAGTACATCAATATCATGACTATAGAGTGAATTTCTTATAAGATCCCATGCATTTATTTTTTGGGGATTAGTTCTAAGAAAGGCTTCCAAATTTGGGTTAACATCCATATCATCCAACAATTTTATTAATGCAGGTCGGTCTTTTCTAAAATTACTTCCTACTTCTAATAACAACTCCCACGCATCAGCCCCTTTAGGATGAGTCCTCACAAAATCCCATGCGTCATTAAAGCCTTTTAGGTCTCTTTCAGCCAGTGTGTGACGTACTTCATCAGCAGAAATCCTAGCGACAGTTAGTACTGTATTTTTAGCACGTAAGAGCCGGGTGGCGGTGACTGCTTCTTTCTCTGGTGAATGATGGACTACACTATGCCTTGCATAGCTGACACCCGATGCCCACAGCATCAGGAGTAAAATCGGTATTTGAAATATGTGCTTCATATTTTAAATGTTTATTTAAGAGCAATATATACAATATTCATTCATTTTCTTTTAGAAAAGAATATATTATGTTGATGTATTAGAATTATAATATTTAATTAAAAGGTTATACTACCATTTAAAATATTCTGCTTGATTTTTTTTATTTTCTTTTAAATTTATTGAAACCCGTTCTCTTTTCATTTTCTGATTTTGAAAACAGATTCATTAATTTTAGCCCAAATAACAGTGTAAATATTCCAAAAAGAGAATACCAAACACTAATCATAAATCATTTTTTAAAATCCTTAACAGGAACGAAAAACTCCGATGGTCGCAGTTTGCAACTGCGATCCTATATTTTACGAATTTACAATTCATCATCAACTACCAATAAAACCAAGGTATTTTCTAATTCTATCGGTTCTATTTTCACAAAATTTTTATTATTTAAGTACGCACTAGCACTACTATAAAGATAATCTTCAGCGTTTTTTAAAAGACCATTGCGCAGAGGATTCAAAAGGATGTAGGCTAGCTTTTGATTTATCCATTTTGGACTTTCTATTTCTATTGGTTGGCTATCTTGTTGCCAAAATTGATAAGTTTTATTGTTTTTATTAAACTTAGCATAATAAGCAAACAGTCTTAATATCCACTCCTTTCTACTTTCAGAAGTATTAGATTGGATGGATTCAAGTATAATGTAATGCAAATCATTTTGATTAATAATTTTATGTCCATGCATTGATTATATTTAAATTGCTGCGAAGTTATATATTATTGCTGATTCAGAACGTAAAAATTATAAAACTTGTCCAACTTTATCGGGATTATTGATGTGTGGGATAGAAGTCACACAACCTGTGACGCTAAAGCGTTACTTCGACCATCGGAGTTAATATAATTTTAAAACCATTTCGGTTGACAGTGGGATCCATACCTGATTAATTAGAATCAAAAGTAGATTTTTATCTTTGTTAATCAATTTTATTTTTTCAATAGAAAGTTCGTTTCCTTTTGTTACTTTGCGCCTTCATTTACAAAGTGAATCGAAATGACGAGACAATATGATATCATCCTTTTTGGGGCAACAGGTTTTACAGGTGCTTTAGTGGTAAAATATATTGCAGCTCATGCAAAATCAGAAAGTATTTCGTGGGCTATTGCAGGTAGAGATACTCAAAAGCTCAAAGAGATTCAAGAAGGATTGCAATCTCAGCCGGATATAGTCATCGCCGATGTTAAAGATAAAGACAGCCTTAATAGAATGGCGGCATCTTGCAAGGTTTTAATGAATACCGTTGGGCCATTTAATTGGTATGGAAAAGATGTAGTCAAAGCATGTATCGACCATCATACGCATTATCTAGATATCACGGGAGAGCCATCATTTGTAGCGGATGTGTACAATTCTTACTTTCAGGAAGCATTAGAAAAGAAGTCTTGTATTGTCAATTGTTGTGGTTTTGACAGCATTCCAGCAGACTTTGCAGCTTGGCTTACCGCCAAAAAATTACCCAAGGACGAGCCAAAATCTCTGAAAGGTTACGTACGCACCAATGCCACTTTTTCTGGTGGTACATTGACGACAGCTATTCAAGCACTTCATATGGAAGTTCAGAAAACATCTATCAAAACAAAAATAAAAAGGCATAAAGATGCGCCAAAAATTCCCTTAAAAATTCATTACAACAAAGATATTCTGGGTTGGGGACTTCCTATGCCTGTGGTAGATCCGCATATAGTCAAAAGGAGTGCCTTCAGATTACCTGATGACTATGGTGTGGCAGTTTCTTATGGTCAATTTTTTGTAAGGTCGTCCTTTGGGAAAGTCTTGAAAACGATACTTCCCATAGCTTCTGCTATGTTTTTGGTCCGATTCAAAAGTTTCAGAAAAAAAATGTTTGATAAATTCAAGCCAGGTACTGGACCAAGTGAGGCAAGAAGAGCAGAAAGCAAATTTGAAGTCATCTGTTTTGGAAAATCCACAACAAGCGAAGCTAAAACTGTATTTTCAGGCGGCGATCCAGGTTATAACGAAACATCCAAAATGTTAGCGCAATCGGCATTTACAATATTGGACAAAATAAAGTCAGAAACCATAAATTATGGTGTGCTTACTCCTGTCGAAGCACTTGGAATGGACCTAGTAGCAAGACTAAAAAAGGAAGGAATACATATCGACTAAACCTTGTGATATCGTTTATAAATTTTATCAATAATTTTGGCCAAATCTTTATCTTTCTGAGTTACTGTATTGTCAGCATCATGGGTAGATAATGCAAAATCAACCTTGTTATATGTATTGGTCCAAGTGGGATGATGGTTCATTTTTTCAGCATGTATAGCTACTTCAGCCATAAAAGCAAAAGCTTGCACAAAGTCTTCAAAAGTCAACGATACGACCATTTTATTATTTTCTTCTTTCCAACTCATGATATTATTTTTATAACTAACAGTAGATATACTCAATGAGTTGTAAAAGTTGGTCTTATTATCTATTGAGATTGTCCATAGTTAGCTTAAGACCTATGGTACCAAAATTTTTGATAGCTTCAGAAGCTTTGATGATCATTTTTTCTAGATCTTCTTTTTCATTTACCTTCCATTTGCCAAGCACATAGTTTACCTGTTGACCTAGGTGAAAGTCCTTACCTATCCCCATACGGAGACGTACATAATTATTATGTCCAAATTTTTCTTGAATATCTTTGAGGCCGTTGTGTCCACCATCACTACCTTTGTCGCGAAGCCTCATTTTGCCGAGATCAAGGTGGAGATCATCTACGATCACAAGTAGATTTTCTGGCTGAATCTTGTGTTTATCCATCCAATATTTTACGGCTTTCCCACTGAGATTCATATACGTAGAAGGCTTCAAGAGTATGAAGGTGCGACCTTTATGTTTAATCTCTGCTAGATCACCGTGGGTATTTTGAGAGAAGGTAGCTCCAGCATCTTTTGCCAAATAATCTACGACATCAAAACCTATATTATGTCTAGTATTTGCGTATTCTGAGCCTATATTTCCTAAACCAACTATGAGAAACTTCATTTGATCCGATAAGATTTTATTTGTTGTAAATATATCTTTTATCCATGCTAACATGGTGCAAAATTAAACATTTACCGTACAAATACGCTATTATTAAACCACATAATCACATTTTCTGGTCAAAGTGGCTGGTATTGTAGATATTACACCTTACTTTTACACTCAATATTATTAACTTTATTTGATGAGTATCTATATCAAGGACGTATTGGGTTTTGTAAAAAAAATGACATTGCGTCGTGGGTTTAATGCTTTGGGACTCATTACGTCGTTTTATTTGACCAAGTGGATGCGTAGGCCTATACAATGGGGCTTACCTATGACGATATCTATCGAACCGACTACAGCGTGCAACCTTAGATGTCCGGAATGTCCGTCTGGATTGCGGATTTTCAGTAGAGAGACAGGTAATCTGAAAGAAGATTTTTTCAGAGCCACGATAGATGATTTGTACAAAGACCTCATTTATCTGATCTTCTATTTTCAAGGCGAACCATATATAAATCCCAAATTCCTAGACATGGTCAAGTATGCTTCTGGTAAAGGCATTTATACGATCACCTCTACGAATGGCCATTTTTTGAATGACGAAAATGCTCGCAAAACTATAGAGTCGGGACTAGATAGAATGATTATTTCTGTAGACGGTACCACGCAAGATGTTTATGAAAACTACAGGAAAGAAGGCAAATTGGAAACGGTGTTACAAGGTGCAAGAAATGTGGTAAAATGGAAAAAGGAATTAAAATCAAGTACACCACACATCATATTTCAGTTTTTAGTGGTCAAGCCAAATGAGCATCAGATACCGGAAATCTACAAACTCGCTAAAGAAATTGGGGTAGATGAAGTAAAACTTAAGACAGCACAAGTATATGACTATGAACAAGGAAATGACCTCATACCTACTATAGACAAATATTCCAGATATAAACAAAAGGAAGATGGTACTTATGTAGTAAAGAATGAGTTACTCAATCATTGTTGGAAGCTGTGGCATGCTTGTGTTATCACTTGGGACGGCTTGGTAGTACCATGTTGTTTTGACAAAGATGCTACACATAGGCTTGGTGACTTAAAACAATTAAGCTTCCGCAAAGTGTGGCAAGGTGATAGTTATCGATCATTCCGAACGTCATTATTAAAAGGGCGAGATCAGATAGATATTTGTACCAATTGCACAGAAGGATGTAAGGTGTGGGCTTAATGCAAGTTAACCTTTTGCTCGTTTAAAGTCATTTAGTATATATTTTTCACCAGCCCAAACACTTATTTTGTAGGTGACAAATGAAAAAAATGGGGCAGCGAGTACATCGATTGAGTAGTGTACGTGTTGCAATAATACCATAGTGCCTACCAGGAATCCAGAAATTAAAAGTAAGTTTTTAATCATTTTTTGCTCCAAAATAAGTCCTATTAGGATAAGATTGGCCGTATGTCCTGAAAAAAACAGATCTTTAAGAAGTATATTGCCCCCATAAAAAAGGGTTTCAATAACTGGGTCACTCAGTGGAATTATATCAATAGGAGGCTCAAGAGGTACTAGATAAATGGTCAAAGCCCTAAAACCACAGATAACAATGGCTGATATCAAGAAATAGACAGTAGTGGTAGGTTTTCTAAAAATATATATCAATCCCAAGAAGATAGGAACCAATGTAAACATACTAATTATTGGACTAATATCGATCGGTTTGAATAATCTTAAGATTGGATCGTCAAAAACCGTACCTGGTCTTGTCTCGTTCCATTCCATAAAAAAAGTGAATGAAAACACAAGGCTCAAACAAAAAAAAACCAAAATTAGGAATAAAACCAATCTTGATGGAGATGAAAAAAATGATTTCCAAGCTATCATAGACCCATATTACCTTTGATATAACGCACAAAGGTACAAATTTTGGAAAAAAAATTTCTAAATTTGTTTACATTTCAATCAAAAAGTTTTAACTTTGCACCCGCTAAGGAAATAATGACCCATGGTGTAATGGTAACACTCCGGTTTTTGGTACCGTCATTTCAGGTTCGAGTCCTGGTGGGTCAACATAATCCCTTGATAATCATTATTTTATCAAGGGATTTTTATTTAGTGTAAATATCACCACTTTCGAGTTTAGAAAACTAAATCTCTTAGATAAATTTCATCACTCACTTTTTATACAAATAATAAGATAAAATGATAAATTATATTGTAATTTTGCATTATGATACAAAAGTGGTTTATTTTGACCACAAGAGAAATTTAATAGTAAGAATTTTAATTTTACTTGTATTTAGTATGATACCTTTGATTTAAATAAATATTAACTTTTTTGATTTGCTGGAAATATTCAGAAAAAATCTCTTCATAAATAATATTTTGTTGCTGCTTTATATTTTTATATTGCGTTTGAATTCTTTATTGAACCCAGTAGGATATAAGACACATAAAGTAGAAAGCATATTAATGGATATATTATATAGCTACGTATCTAATCCATTGATTCAGAATATTTTAGCCAATATTTTTATATTTATTCAGGCTGTATTGATCAATCATATTTTTATTAAAAACAGAGTTTCCAAGGAAGTAACCATGTTTGCTGGATTGTTGTATATCGTTTTTATATCTATCATTTCGGAGAATAATATGCTTTCTCCTATTTTGATTGCGAATACATTTATAATCTTAGCATTGGCTAACTTGCTCAATACTTATAAGCTACCTAATGCAACTGCACACATATTCAATACTGGATTTTTTATAGGCGTTGCTTCAGCAATATATACACCCTACTTTGTCTTTATTATATTTGGTATCATTTCACTTTTGCTATTGCGATCTTTTAAACTACTAGAAAAACTACAATTTTTCATCGGTATATGTTTGCCCTATTTCTTATTATTTACCTATAAATATTGGAACGATATCAAGTTTGCAGATTTGGATTTTATTAAAGATATATTCTTTAGATTTCCAGATTTCAAAGGTGATAACTTAATATTATTCTACATTTCAGTTCTATTTTTGTTATTGTGTGTAGGTTTTTCTGTTTTCAATTATCCATATTTTACAAGAAAAAAAAGTATACAGAGTCAGAAAAAAATAGACGTTGTATATTGGTTTATGTTCTTTACTTTAGTTGGTTTTTTGATATTTAAGACAAATGGGTCGTTTCACCTGATATCGCTTGTAATACCTCTTTCAATATTGGTTGGTATTTATTTGAGTGACTCAAAACGGATTATGTTTAATGAACTTTTACATATTTTTGCCATCGCATTGATCTTTATCGCTCAATTTAAGTTAATAAATTTTTAGATCAAATGGATTTTGAGGCGTTAATCTTTTATTAAAGCATGTGAACCTGAAAGCTAAAAAGCAAATAAATGGTTACTTTTGCAATCTGTTCTCATTGTTGGAACAAATTTTTATAATTTTTGCCAATAGTTATAATCTATATTAAATGTATTTATCTATTATCTTCACCACGTTATTTTCATTAGTCAATTTTTTTAGCGAAAGCAGTAGTCCTGTCTCGTGGACTTTTGAAACAAAAAAGCTGGATGATCACAATGTCGAAATGATTGCAACCGCTACTATGCAAAAGACATGGGTATTGTACTCGCAATTTACAGATGATAACGGTCCTATTCCGACATCGTTTGTAGTAAACGGGGCTGAAGTGAAATTTGAAGAAAAATCTAAAGCACTGAAAGAATTTGATAATATGTTTGAAGTAGAAGTGATCAAGTTTAAAGATAATGCAGTTTTTACTAAAAAATTTCCCATCAAAAAAGAAGAGTCAATCAGTGGATATGTTACCTACATGACTTGCGATGGAGCCAAATGTCTGCCACCTACTGATGTAACTTTCGACCTTAAGTTTTAATCTATTTATTTTTGTCAATCCTATCATACCCAAGAGAAATGAAACGTCTTTTTACCTTTAGTTTAATTTTTGTGTTTTTGGCTACTGCAAGTTTTGCTCAGATCTTGACGCCCGTAAAGTGGAAGTTTAATATCGAAAAAATCAATGATACCGAATATAAACTTAAGTACACGGCGACAGTAGACAAAGGATGGACAGTCTATTCACAATTTACTGCTGATGATGGACCCGTACCCACCACGGTCAATTATGAAGAAATGTCAGGTATCGAACTTATCGGCAAAGCCACCGAAAAGGGAGCAAAGAAGGAAGGGATAGATGCATTTTTTGGTGTAAATGTCATCAAGTTTACTGCGGATAAGCCTTTTGTCATCGAACAAAAAATAAAAGTCAAAGACGCATCCAAACCTATCAAAGGATATGTCAATTTTATGGCTTGTGATCATGAAAAATGTTTGCCTCCGTCAGATGTTGATTTTTCATTTATGATACCAAAAGCTGGCAATGCTCCCGAAGAAAGGGGTCAACTTGTAACTTCTAAAGAGACGAATGCAACATCAGAATCCATCGATACTGCTTCAAGCATTGTGACTGCGATTGATTCTAACACTACTTCCACTATTTCTAATGCCATAGGTGCCATAATAGTCGGCGATAAAATAGACCAAAAAATCCCTACCCTTACAGAAACATTCAGAAACCCATTGTCGTCTTGTGGCGGTGTAGAAGAAAAGAAAGAAGGACTTTTCTGGACTTTTCTATTTGGTTTTATAGGAGGATTGTTGGCGTTGCTTACACCTTGTGTATTCCCGATGTTACCCATCACGATAAGTTTTTTTACTAAAGATACTAAGCGAAAGGGATGGGTAAATGGATTAATCTATGGAGCATCTATTATTGTAATCTATTTGTTGATTGGACTATTGATTACTATATTTGTAGGCCCCGAGGCACTCAATAGATTATCTACAAACTGGATAGCCAACACTTTGTTTTTTGTGATATTTATAGCATTTGCTTTTTCATTTTTTGGATTTTATGAGATCACACTGCCGAGTAGTTGGAGTACAGGCAGTGATAGATTGGCTGACAAAGGTGGATTGATTGGTATTTTTTTTATGGCATTTACACTTGCTTTAGTATCATTTTCTTGTACAGGACCAATCATTGGAACTGCAATAGTACAGGCAGCCACAAAGGGTGAGTACTTAGGACCATTCTTGGTAATGTTTGGATTTTCGTTCGCATTGGCATTACCATTCGGACTATTTGCTGCCTTTCCTGCGTGGCTCAACACATTACCTAAATCTGGAAGTTGGATGAATTCTGTCAAAGTAGTTCTAGGATTTCTAGAGTTGGCATTAGCGCTGAAATTTTTGTCCGTAGCAGATATGACTAATGGATGGGGATTCCTTAAGTATGAATTGTTTATGGGTTTGTGGGTATTGATTTTTGCAGGAATGACCTTATATTTATTCGGTTTTATAAAATTTCCACACGATAGCCCAATCAAAAAACTGTCGCCTATTAGAATATCTTTTGCAGTACTTGCGGGAGCGCTGGTTTTATATCTAGCATCTGGGTTTAGAATAAATGATAAAACAAATGTGTACAGTTCATTGGCATTGATGAGTGGATTGGCACCACCAGCACATTATAATTTTTTCATAGCGCCACAAGATGTTGATGCTTCTATCAAAACCAAATATCCTTCTTACGGCAAATGTGCTAATAATATCAATTGCTTCAAGGATTACTTTGAGGGAATGAGTTATGCTAAAGAAGTAGGTAAGCCAGCCATGATAGATTTTACGGGTCACGGTTGTGTCAATTGTCGTAAAACGGAAGAGCTGATATGGGTAGACGAAAGGGTCAAAAAAATATTGAATGATTCTTTGGTTCTTATATCCCTTTATGTGGATGAAGATAAAAAGTTAACACCGGTCTATACTTCTACTAATACCAATGCAAAATTGAGAAATGTGGGTAATAAGTGGGCTGACTTTCAGATTGTAAATTTTGAACAAAATTCACAACCGCTTTATGTAATGACCACCAACAATCAAGAGGTCATCAGTAAGCCAAGACCTTTTGTGGATGGAATATCAGGATATCTTGAGTTTTTGGAATGCAGTCTCAAGGAAGCTCGAAACCAATAATTTTATTTTTCTTTGAGCTAATTGTTTGATAATTGGTCATTTGTGTATCATCTTTGTGAAAATTTTGTGATTTATGAGAAGTTTAATGTTGCTATTTAGTGTAGTGTTTATATTTGCATCATGCGGCAAAGACGAGTTGTCTGTAGAAGAACAATTCGACATAGATGCCAAACTTATAGAGGATTATCTCAAAGCCAATAACCTCACAGCGGAGAAAACACCGGACGGTCTATATTATATTATTGAAATAGCTGGTGGCGAAGAAAAGCCCAAAATCACAAGTACAGTCGTTGCTACTTATAAGGGTTATTTTTTGGATGATAATGTATTCGACTCAGGTACAAACGCTTCATTCCCACTTTCTAATGTCATACAAGGATGGCAGAAAGGTATTCCTAAGTTTGGTCGCGGTGGCAAAGGGAAATTATTAATACCTTCAAAATTTGCTTATGGTACGTCTTCAAGGCCAGGTAGAGCCAATGCTGTATTAGGATTTGATATAGAAGTACACGATTTTTAATGACCTATGAAGTTTAATACTTTTCACCTTCTTTTGTTATTGACGTTAATAATGTCTTGTACAAGCAATGTCGAAGACAACACAGAAGAAGTCTTGGCATTCTTAAACACAAATAAGCTTACTATCACAGATACTTTATCTGGTGTATTGGTATGTGTTGTGAAGGAAGGAAGTATAGATAAACCTAAAATAGATACCACCAGATCTGTGACCTTTATAGTACAAGGGCAATACCTTGACGGAATAATCTTTGATGAAAATAGTAGCGAAACACAAACTACAGTTAATATGAGTGTAATGCTTGATGGTTTAAGAATTGGAATCACAAAATTCGGTCGTGGTGGTTCAGGAACCATTATTGTCCCACCAAGTCTTGGTTTCGGAGGCAATCCACCTAGAGGAGTGAGACCTGATGCAACCCTAGCTTTCAAAGTGGAAGTGGTAGATTTTCAGTAAAAAATTATTTTTTAAGCTATAATCTCATCAAACTACTTCTGAAACTCTAATTACTCAATAATTACCTATTAAAGTTCCTACTTTGTTATGATTTTATGTATTTGTGGCAAAATAATTTTTTTCGGAGCATACTCAATAAACTAAAGTGAATCATCAACACTTTGGATAGCGACTTGGTCTATTTGCTTAAAAAATGATGAAAGTTTGAGTTTTGCTTTTTCTCTCACTTCAGTATCAATGTAACAAGCTATACTCACTAGTCCAAAACTTATAACTCCAAAATCGTCCGTAAATCCTATAAAAGGAGTCAAATCTGGGACTCCATCTAATGGTAATAACAGATAAGCTATAGCTCCGGTTATGATTCGTCTAGCCCAAGGAGGTGTATTTTTTGATTGGTAAGCATAATACATGAGTAGGACAGAGTAAATAAGCTTTGTACCTAACTTGTGCAAACGATGATAAATAAATTTGAATAAATTTTGTTTAATCATTTTAATGTTGGATTGATATCTTATAACATAAAAGGAGTGGTAATAATTTCACTTAGGTCATTTATTTGTTGAAGTGGATAGTTCTTATGGCGATAAGGTTTAGTATTAACTATTTATTTTAAAGTTTTGTTAAAATATTGTAAAATTGTATGACAAATTTTTTTTTGTACTACTTTTCGTCCCTCAAAGGGAGAATTTATTTTTTATTAGACAGCAAAACCAATTATTTACTGTGAGAAAACTAGTATTTATTCTAATTATGATGGCAAGTGTCCCGTCATTTGCACAAAAGTACAACATCAAAGGAACCATTCAAGATACACTTACGGAGCCACTTATAGCTGCCACTGTCATGCTTTTGGACATGGATTCCGTATTGGTAGAATTTACTCAGACGGATGCAAAAGGATTCTTTGAGTTCAAGGGGGTCAGAGAGCAACAATGTATTATTAAGACAAGTTATCTTGGATATTTTCCACTTACCATTCCTGTGAAACATACACTAGGGAATATAGATATGGGTACCTTAGAAATGGAAGAGATCGGCAAAGAATTGATGGAAATCGTCATAAAAGAAGCCAAAGCACCATTGCGACTACGTGGTGATACTGTAGAATATGATGCGAGTCAGTTTAAAGTACCTGAAGGATCGACACTTGAGGATTTGCTACGTCGTTTGCCAGGTCTCGAGGTAGGGCAGGACGGATCTATTGAGGCAGATGGGAAAGGCGTCACCAAACTTACGGTAGATGGCAAAACATTTTTTAGCGACGACCCGAAGTTTGCTATTAAAAATCTTCCCGCAGAAGGCGTTTCTAAAGTTCAAGTTTTTGATAAGAAGAATGAAGAAGCATTATTGACTGGAAAGTCTCAGGCATCAGAAGAGAAGACAATGAATATTGAGTTGAAGGAAGAGTTCAAAAAAGGAGGTTTCGGAAAAGTGACAGCAGGTGGAGGTGTCGAATCAAGAGGCGAGCTGAAGGGAAATTATAATAAATTTGATTCCAAAAATCAGTTTTCAATAGTAGGAGTTGCCAATAATACTGGTAGAAATGGCTTGTCATGGGATGATTATCAAGATTTTATGGGCGCTAATGCTTGGGGTAATAATGACGATTACAATTATGGATTCGGTGGAGGTAACAGGTATTTTGGTGGTGGCGGCGGCGGCTCAGGATTAGAAAGCAAAGTAAGTCAATCTTTTTTCTCAGGTAATAATGGTGGTTTTCCTACCAATATACTAGGCGGAGCTAATTATAATTATGACCACAAAAAGAATAGGGTCGCATCTAGATATTTTTACCAGAATACAGGTAATGAAAAAGAAACCTTTTCTAATTCACGAACCTTCTTACCGACTTTTTCCTTGGATAACACTAGAAATGAGCTCGATGATAGAACCAATACCAATCATAGGGCAGAATTTGTTTTTGAGCACGATATTGATAGTTT
>JBBRJL010000007.1:0-16372 GCA_038219375.1 Chitinophagales bacterium
ATGCCAAGGTATGGCCGCAAGCGTATGGTTTCCAAACAAGGACCATATGTATGATGAGCCTGACAGCGTATCGATGCATATCACTGCGCCAGATGATCTCGTGACTGTAGCTGGAGGCAGACTCCGATCCATAAAGACAAATGGAAACGCGACCAAAACCTATCATTGGGCGATAGTGAATCCTATAAATAATTACAATATCATTCCTTATATAGGAAAATATGTCAACATACAAGACACCTTCCAAGGCGAAGGTGGCATGCTAGATATCAATTATTGGGTACTTGATTATAATAAAGAAAAAGCTACTGAACACTTCAAGCAGACCAAATCTATGTTGCGATGTTTCGAGTCATGGTTTGGCAAATATCCATTTTATGAAGACGGTTACAAACTTGTAGAATCTCCACATCTTGGCATGGAACACCAATCAGCTATCGCTTATGGAAACAGATACAAACAAGGTTACTTGGGCAGTGATTTATCAGGCACTGGATGGGGACTCAAATGGGATTTCATAATCGTACACGAATCTGGTCACGAATGGTTTGGCAATAATATTTCGGCAAGAGATGTAGCTGACAATTGGATTCATGAAGGATTTACAGCCTATTCAGAAAATCTTTATACAGAATATTTATTCGGAAAAAAAGCTGGAGCGGAATACGTCATAGGCACAAGAAAAGCTGTTATCAATGACAAACCTATCATCGGACCCTATGGTGTAAATAAAACCGGATCAGGTGATATGTACTACAAAGCCGCCAATATGTTGCACACCATAAGACAAATAGTAGATGATGATGAAAAGTGGAAAGCATTGCTAAGAGACATAAATAAAACGTTTTGGCATAAGACGACAGACACACACGAGATTGAAAATTATATGTCCAATTACCTTGACATCAATCTTCAAAAAATCTTTGATCAATATCTTCGTACTACAGAGATTCCTGTTTTAGAATACGTTCAGGACAAAAAGAAACTGAAATTTAGGTGGAGCAATTGTATGGATGGGTTTAACATGCCTCTAGAAATCATATCCGATAATCAAGTCCTGAAATTGACTCCATCTGAAAAGTGGCAATCCGTAAAGTTGGAATCTGCGTCCGAAATCGTCGTGGATGCTAATTATTATGTGGAAATGGAAGAATTGTCAAAATAGTAAGCTGGCCGGATAATAATCTGCATGATAACGACCATTTTTTTTACGATCATTGCAAAATTCGAAGACGAAGTTATAGCTATGGTAAGTATGATTGACGATTTTTTTTTTGAAAAACTAAGGTTTTACTAATGTTTATACATCGAATGAACACGGTATATGAATAAAGGCATAGTTTTTGATATTAAATAAATGTGTAATATTTAAATTGCACAATTATAATATTTTTAACTTAATTTCATTAATTATGTCTATCAATAAAAATACCACATTTGGCATATTATTATGCTTATTTGGTTTAGTGATCACATCTTGTAGTCCAACCACAACAACAAAACGTAGTTCTAAATATTCTAGTGCCGAAAAAAGGGAAAAATCGACACGTCAAAAAACGTCTGAGAACAAAAAGTATGCTTACCAAACAAAATCTTCTGTAGAAAAAGGAAAAAATGGAAGCAACCTTATGACAAGAGATGAAATCGTTTTGAGTGCCATGAAATACGCAGGTCGCGACTACAAACCTGGGGGCAAAACACCAGAAACAGGTTTTGACTGCAGTGGTTTTACCACTTTTGTATTTAATCTCAATGGCATTCCTGTATCAGGTTCATCTGACCAACAAGCAAAATTGGGAAAACAAAAGTCAAAAAGTAGTTTATTACCTGGTGATTTAGTATTTTTCGGTAACGATGAAAGAATATCTCATGTAGCAATAGTAGCCAGTAATAAACCTGATGAATTAGAAATCGTGCATAGCACCACATCAGCGGGAGTCAAAATAGACAATATCTCCACCTCTGAATATTGGAACTCTAGATTTCTTTTTGGCGTAGATGTCATATCAAAATAATTTTACCTTACACGAAACTATTATTCATAAAATGAAGTTTTTTAAGTGGTTAAGTAGTATCTTTACACCTCAACGTAGCAAAACCAAAATGTTAAATCTAATTTTATTCGGTCCCCCAGGATCGGGCAAAGGAACTCAAGCAGAGTACTTAATTAAAGAATATGGTATAATTCATATCTCTACAGGTGATTTATTCAGGTATGAAATGGGAAATAATACCGAACTCGGACTTAAAGCTAAAGAATACATGGCAAAAGGAGAGTTAGTACCTGATGAAGTCACTATCGGCATGCTCAAAAACAAAGTAAATGCCAATCCCGATGCCAAGGGAATCATTTTTGATGGATTTCCACGTACTATTACTCAAGCAGAAGCACTAGATACATTCCTCTCAGAAAAAGATACGGAAGTCTCAGCACTTATTGCTTTAGATGTACCCGAAGAAGAGTTAGTAGTAAGATTACTTGGCAGAGGTGCATCATCAGGTAGAGCAGATGACATGGATGAGAGAATTATCAAAAACCGTATTTCAGTGTACAACTCAGAAACGGCACCAGTATTTGAATATTATAAATCAAAAAATAAATCTAACCTAATCCCGGGAATAGGGAGTAAGGATGATATATTTAATCGGTTGACAACCGTTATCAACGCTTTGTAACTCATATATAGTATAATGAAATAGGTTCAGAAAATTATAGATTTTACACTATCCGCTGAGGTGGATGGTCTCATTTAAAATCATAAAATTTTGCAATCTATATTACTTTAGGGATAAGCGTATTTTTTCTTTAACATTCGTCACAAACACAAAAAATTAAACATTTTGGCTGAACAGAATTTTGTAGATTATGTAAAAATTTGTTGCAGGTCCGGAGCCGGTGGCGCTGGGTCTTCTCATTTTTTTCGTGACAAAATGAATAGTATGGGAGGCCCTGATGGTGGCGATGGTGGTCGTGGTGGCCATATTATATTGAGAGGAAACTCTAATGTGTGGACACTCTTAGCGCTCAAATACAAAAAACACGTTATCGCTACACCAGGAATGCCTGGCACTGGCAATCAAAGTACAGGGGCAAGTGGCAAAGATGTTATTCTCGACGTTCCTCTCGGCACAGTAGCAAAAGATTTTGACACTGGTAAAATAGAGTTTGAGATTACAACACATGATGAAATCCGAATTCTATCAAAAGGTGGAAGAGGTGGATTAGGAAATGCACATTTTAAATCTGCTACCAATCAAACACCAGAATACTCACAAACGGGTGAAGCTGGAGAAGAAATCTGGAAAGTCCTAGAACTTAAAGTCCTAGCTGATGTAGGTCTAGTAGGTTTCCCGAATGCAGGTAAATCAAGTTTATTGGCCACAATAACTGCTGCAAAACCTGAAGTAGCAAGTTATCCTTTTACGACATTGATACCCAATCTAGGCATAGTCAAATATAGAGACCATAAGTCATTTATCATGGCCGACATACCTGGTATCATCGAAAAAGCACATGAAGGCAAAGGGCTTGGTCTTAGATTTTTACGCCACATAGAGCGAAATTCTTTGCTACTATTTATGGTGCCTATTGACGCAGAAGATATCAGCAAGGAGTACGAAATCTTACTCAACGAGCTAAAAATGTACAATCCCGAATTGATCGATAAACCTCGAATGCTCGCTATTACCAAGACAGACCTTGTAGATGATGAACTCAGAAAGCTGATCGAAAAAGAAATAAAAGTAGACTTGCCTTATCACTTTATATCTTCCGTCGCTGAAAAAGGACTCACGGAACTCAAAGATGCTCTTTGGGCAATGATGAATAAGGAAAATAAATAATATATTACTGCTTATTTATCAAGATGTTCATATAAGCATACAACAATCTCACGCCGTACCCCGTGGCTGTGCGCATCTTTGCAAATTCACTGTCAGAAAATGCTACTCCTGCTATATCTAGATGTGCCCATTTAGGATGTTCATTTGTGAATATTTCCAGAAACTTTGCAGCCGTGATGGCTCCGGCAATTGGTTTGCCACTGAAATTTTTGATATCAGCGATATCTGAATGCATATCTGGAGCAAAGTCGTCCCATAAGGGGAGCCTCCATACTCTTTCATGTACGGATTCGCCAGCGGAAGTAAATGCATTTGCCATTTCGTCATTATGGGTAAAAATACCTGATGCATTATAACCTAATGCGGCTATACAATTGCCCGTAAGTGTCGCTAGGTCCACTAAATATTCAGGTTTATAGTTTTTAATAATATAAGCAAGACCATCCGCGAGTACTACCCTACCCTCAGCATCTGTATCAATGATTTCGATGGATTTTCCGCTGTACGAATTGATCACATCACCAGGTCTATAACTATTAGAATCTACACTATTTTCAGCAGCAGGTATCACACCTACCACATGGATATTTAATTTCAATTTTGCGGCTAGCTCTACTGCACCAATTACGGCTGCAGCGCCTCCCATATCACTTTTCATGTACCCCATATTGGTGGAAGGCTTGATAGAAAGCCCACCAGTATCGAATGTAATCCCTTTTCCTACAAGTCCTAGTTTAGGTGATTTAGAATTACTTCCTTTAGGTTTATACTCCATAACTATGAGTACAGGTGGATTGGCACTACCCTGTCCCACCGCAGTTAGAGCATCCAATCCATTTTTTTTGAGATCCTTAGCATCCATGATCTTCACATCATATCCAAACTCCTTTCCAGATGCAACAGCGTGTTTCGCAAGATATTGTGGTGTCTTCACATTAGGCGGTAGATCTACCAATTGCATTGATTTAATCTGGGTTTCCGCTATTTTCAAACCTAATTCGGCTATCTTAATCCTAGATTTTTCAATAACAATATTAATCTCAGGTTCGACATATTTATCCCCATTTGTTTTGTAAGTACCATGGTTTATAATCCAAAGCCGCACACCCAAGACGAGATTGATTAGCTGATCATCACTTAAGTTTTCAGTTATCACATCTAGAACCAAATCTTTTTTGGATCGTTGCTGAAATACGAAACTCCTGAAAAATGAATATGATTTTGCTTGATCTTTAGCTTCTCCTAAACCAAGAACATGAATTCTTAGATTTTTTTCAGGATGTAAAAAAGATGTCAAATCCTTACCATTTGTTTTTGCATCGATGTCGTATTGGATTGCTCCAAATTTTCTGATTAAAAGCTGGTCTACCTGGTCTTTAGCAAAAGCTATCAAAATAGAATTTGCTTTCTTTGAATTTGTAGATTTAAAATGTAGTGGCATTATTTATATTTTAATATTTATTGTAGTAAAGCCATTTTAAGGCTAATGGAAATTGCTCGCCCCAATGGATTTCCTTATGTTGTCCTGTTGGATTGTGTGAAAATATAATATTAAAGTCATCATATCTTCTTTTTTCTTGCAGGATATTCTCCAATCTCAGTACTTGACCATAATGATTGGCACTTTCCATACCACCTGCGTATAGATAAATATCTGTAGGTCCTGCGGGTTTAAACTCCTTAGCCAAGTCATATATTTCTTCAGATATCCAAAGGCTTGGCGAAAAAATCATCATATTCCCAAAAATATTAGGATATTTGAACCCCGCATACAAGCTTATCAATCCCCCCAAGCTACTACCACCAATACCCGTGGAACATCTATCTCTAAGTACACGATACCTATTATCAATCATAGGTTTGAGATCGTCAAGCATAAATTTAAGATAAAGATGTCCTTCAGCATCTGAATATCTAGGTGTAGAATATGGCAGGTACTCTTGTATTCTCAATGTACCGCCATGATCTATGGCTACAATGATCACATCGCCTATGCCACGACTAGCCATTATATCAAGGGTCTTATCTACACCCCAATTTCCATATGGTGCATACTCATCAAATAGATTTTGACCATCATGCAAGTATAAAACCGGATATTTTTTATCCGTTTGATAATAATCATGAGGCAATAATACTGAAATACGACGCTTTCTGCCCAATTGTGGAATTTCATATTCCTCATCAAGAATCTCTATTCTCGGATAATAAGATTTCGTTAACTCTCCTGTCATATGAGGCAAAAGTATATCTTTTTTTAAAAAAAATGTATCTATACATGATTTTTGTTATAATATTGTTCGATTTTAGGTTAATTTATAATTAATAAAGCAAATACTATCAACATTAAATTTGAAATCACTGAAAAAACAACATTTTTTCGAGAAAATATTATCAATATATATTATAAGTTTATATCTTTGCGCTCCATTTAGAAAAAGTTCTTTTGATATGAGTATTTTGGAGCACTTTTCGGTACCGTATATTGGCATTAAAGATGGTTTGCATCAATACCAATTTAAGGCTGACAGTCGGTTTTTTGCGTTGTTTGTTAATTCTCCTATAGTTGATGGAGATTTCGATATCGTTATAAATATTGACAAAAGATCCGGATTAAGTGAATTGGATCTCGAGATAGACGGACACGTTAGTGCGTTATGTGACAGATGTTTGGCAGATATCAGATTACCAGTAAGTTCCAAAAACAATATTCTCGTAAAAGTAAGCAATAAAACATCAGAAGATGATGAAGTGATATTCATAAGAGAAGACCATTCACATCTTGATTTATCGCAGATCATATATGAATTCATAGTTTTGGCATTGCCATTAATGAATATTTATGATTGTGAGAATGAAGAACCAAGAAAATGCGACATGCGTGTGCTTGAAAAGTTAAGCGAAGATGTCATAGAAGATACAGAACCAACAACAAATAAAATCTGGGAAAATCTCAAAGATATAAACCTAGATAATTAGTTTTAAATAAAGATTGATAATCATATAAATTTTTGAAAAATGGCACATCCTAAGAGTAGGGTCTCGAAATCAAGGAAAAATAAAAGAAGAACACACCACAAAGCTGTGATTCCTCAATTAGCAATTTGTAAAACAACAGGTGAGCCTCACCTTATGCATAGAGCATATTGGCATGAAGGAAGCATGTTTTACAAAGGTCAAGTAGTAATCCAAGCTAAGGAAGTAGAAGAAGTAGAATAGTTCTATTTTCCTTTAAATAATATATGGAGCTCCCTTGTTGTAAAGACATGTGGAGCTTTCTTTGTTTTATTTTTTGTCATTATTCTTGATTTTTGAAAGACCCCGAATATAGGAATTCATAAATATTAAACATAGCCCAAATGAAAACAATCATAAATAGTTCAAATGCCCCAGCACCCGTTGGTCCTTACAATCACTCTGTCCTTGCAAATGGCACCTTATATATGTCTGGCCAAATAGCAATTAATCATGCTGAAGGCAAACTTATCCTTGATAATATAGAAGCAGAAACACACCAAGTCATGAAAAACATAGGCTACATCCTTGCAGAGGCAGGTATGACGTACGAAAATATAGTGAAGTGTAGTGTTTTTGTATCGGACATGGAGATGTATGGTCGTATTAATGACGTCTATGCTTCTTATTTTAATGACGATACAGCACCTGCAAGAGAACTAGTAGAAGTAGCGAATCTGCCAAAATATGTCAATGTAGAAATAAGCTGCATAGCTTTCAAATAGTTAACATGGATGATTTAGATGAAAATCTAGGTGGAGACTTCTGGAACAAAAGGTATGAGAAGGCCGATACGCCTTGGAATATTACCCAACCATCGCCACCGTTGACTGCTTATGTTGACCAATTAGTGGACAAAAACATCAAAATCTTGATCCCCGGCGCAGGTCACGCTCATGAAGCATTCTACCTTATCGACCATGGATTTACAGATGTGACCATTTGCGATATTTCAGAAATTGCTATGGCTAGAATAAAAAACCATGCATCTGCCAGTCAAATAAAACTTATAGTTGGTGATTTTTTTGATCTCGAAGGTAAATACGACCTAATAATTGAACAAACATTCTTTTGTGCAATAACACCATCCATGCGGAAAAGATATTCAGAAAAGACATATGGGCTACTAAATGACGGCGGTAAATTGGTTGGATTGCTTTTTGATAGGATATTTGACCACGTCGGACCACCTTTTGGTGGAACAAAAGAAGAATATGAAAATTATTTTTCAGAAAAATTTTATATACAAAAAATGGAAAAATGCTATAATTCTGTTGGCCCAAGACTGGGTCATGAGTTGTTTTTTATATGCATACGATAAACTTTTAAAAAATATTTAACACATTTTTTTTTGGATATATAAGTTCGCTACTCTATCTTGCGCTGTCTTTAAGAGATTTAGAGAATTTTATATTTAATTTACACCGTAAACCGCCTTCATTTTGAACCTTACACCATTAAAAATGAGTAAGCTAAAAAATCGTTACGTCGATATAGCAGTTTCTCTTGTCATAGCAACAATCATCATATTGAATTATAACTCTGAAGGTTTTAACATCTTAAGTCAAACCGAATCCTCAGATAAAAGTATGATCCAAAAACCCTCCGAATACTTATACGGATTTAATGTGGACTCCTTCCATATTGAAAAAAATCATATCATCAAAAAAAATGAATTTTTTGGTAATATACTCACTTCTAATGGCTTAACTTCAAATCTAATACTTCTGATCGAACATGAAGCTAGAAATATCTTCAATATAAGAAATATAAGGGCTGGACAAAAATATCACGTTATCAAAAAAAATGAATGTGACAAAACACCGGTAGCGATCATTTACGAACCTGATAGAATGAAATACGTATTATACGACTTCAGAGACTCTGTTCAGGTCAAACTTGTACAAAAGGAAGTGCAAACGTGTGAAGAATTTGCATTCGGCAAGATTGAATCATCCCTTTGGAAGGCACTTGAAAATAAAGGTATTAATCCAGGTGTTATTGATCTAATGGAAGATGCCTTATCAAGTTCAGTAGATTTTTATCACACCAGAAAAGGCGATGAATTCAAATTGATTTTCGAAAATAAATATGTAGACGGAGAGTTGGTAGGAATGGGTAAACTCATAGCTGCTTGTTACACAAATGATAATGGAGAAAATTACTCCATGTTGTATAAGACCAAAGGAGAAGAAGGATATTATGATTTAGAAGGCAGACCTGCAAAAAAAGCCTTCTTGAAAGCACCTGTCAAGTTTTCAAGAATATCTTCAAATTACAACTTACGTAGATTCCACCCTATAAAAGGAAAAACTATACCTCACCTTGGTACAGATTATGCAGCACCACATGGTACTGAAATCCGATCTGTATCGGATGGTGTTATTACAGCTTCTTCATATTCAAGTGGAAATGGAAATTTTGTTAAGGTAAAACATGATAATGTGTATGAAACACAATACCTCCACATGTCTAGATTTGCAAAAGGTATAAGACCAGGAGTGAAGGTAAAACAAGGCCAAACTATAGGCTATGTTGGTTCGACAGGTCTTTCTACAGGTCCACATGTTTGTTTTAGATTCTGGAAAAACGGCAGACAAGTGAATCATCTCAAAGAAAAGTTACCAACTGCAAAACCAATGAATGTCACAGAGTTGCCTACATTTTTCAAGTTTAGAGATGAGATGATCTTTAAGCTTAACGAAATAAAAACTAAAGGTCAAACCATAGTATCCAACACTCAGAGCAATGGAACGATTATAAATCCTTAAGTTTTTATAATATCTCACACACCAAAACATAAACACATAGCATCTTAGTCATGTAAGTATCATTATATAATTACATATGATTGCTAATCTAGAACATATCATCACCCAATGTAAACGTCAGGATTCTGAAGCGCAAAAAGTGCTCTATGATCACTATAAAGATACATTCTATGCGGTATGTCTCCGTTACATCAAGTCAACCCACGACGCGGAAGATGTTTTTATAGATGCATTTTACAAAGTATTAACCAAGATAGACCACTTCAAGGGAGAAGGAAGTTTTGAAGGTTGGATGCGTAGGATTATGGTCAATGAGTCCTTAATGTTTCTAAGGAAAAAAAACAACCTCCACCTCACAGTAGAATTGCCTGAAAAAGAAATAGCCGACATTCAGGAAGAAGAGGATGATATGTCTTTTGATGATATCATGAAGGTTATGGACGAGCTGCCTGTTGGATACCGTACAGTTTTCAATCTTTATGTATTTGAAGATCTCAAACATCGGGAAATAGCAGAAATGCTAGGCATAAGTATCAATACTTCCAAATCACAACTAATACTAGCTAAAAAAAGGCTTCACGATATTCTTAAAAAAAAAGAAAATTTAACATTTAAAGTTAAATATTAAAATGATCATCATGAACACAAATAATCAAAATAAATTGTACAAAGATGCACTCGTGCACAAAGCTAATCCTAGTCCGAAGGCTTGGAATAGAATACAAGAGAAATTGGATCAGGATAGGAAGATAACCAAAATGCCTTACAGCAAGTTTATGTGGATTGCCGCCATTCTTGTTGCAATTTTGGGCGTACTGACAGTCTTTAATACTGAAAGAATTCAGACTTCGTCACAAAATTCAGGAGCGTTGGCACAAGTATATTCTGAACAAATAGAAGTACTAGGTAACAATAATGAACCTGGTATCTACGAAATACAAAAATTGGAAGGTCTGAAATTGGCCTACAAAAAGCTTAATGCAAAAAGTGGGATGTAAAAATTATATTTATAAGAAGAAGTTTTTAAATGTTAATAGTACTTGATTTATTTGACTATTTCAATAAATGCCATTACATTTGTAGCAGATTCTTATTAACACCCTTAATTATTGGCAGATCTTACCCGATCTGCCATTTTTATTATGACATCAGATGACTTCGCAGATAAAAAAAAGAAATATTGGTCACGAGAAGAAGCCATAATCAACATACAAAAATACTGTGCCTTACAGGAAAGATGTCATCAGGAAGTTAGATATAAACTTATAGAATATAGCATATATGGAGACATTCTAGAAGATATTATTTCAGATCTTATTTCAAATAATTTTCTAGATGAGGAACGATACGCAAGGACATTTGCACGTGGTAAATTCCGTATGAAACAATGGGGACGAATCAAAATCAAACAAGAACTAAAATTCAGGCAAGTATCGTCCTACTCTATTCAAGAAGCCATGAGAGAAATAAATGATGGGGAATATTATCGGACTCTTGAACAACTCATAGCCAAAAAAGAACGAACTACTTCTTTCAAAAATCAATATGACCGGATAAAAAAGTTGACTGATTTTGCCATGAGCAAGGGATACGAATACGTGCTTATCTCGGAAGTTGTGAAAAAATAGTTTTTTCCGGTATTACGCTATCGGATTTATCGAGTCTAAAAGTTAGGATGTCAATAGATTATTTAAGTGATTTGGAATAAACTGATACGATATCTTTGAGCCATCTGATCAGAAAGTGGAATCAGGAGCTAAATCAGAAAAATAAGCACGGGCAAACTTTATTTACCCGTGCTATCGCAACTCAAATCGCATATTTCCTTCCAAATGTATTAATATTTGTCATTGACAGATAGTCCGCTTGATGTTAATGCCTTTGTCGTTTTCATCATTCTTATGAATTCTGCTCTATATCCATCTTTATCAGTACCTCGAGCTTTATCTGCCAAATCAATCATATCTTCATAATCTTTATCTTGTACCGATCCCGAGTTTCTGAGCAATAATCCTGCAAATGCTACGGCAGTAGAAAACTGTACATCACTATCCGCTGTGGAAAGCTTTTTGTTTTCATTAGAAATCACTTGTTCCCATTTTTTACTTTCATCACTGTCGGGAGCTTTGTACCGGAATTTTATCGTTCCTAATTCGTTTGCAAAAGATTGTTTATCAGTCTTTGTAGACTTATTTTGGTATTTAAGTTCGTCTACATTTGACTTTAAGTCTTTCTCCTTTCCCTTGGATATGATTTCATAAATAGCCGTCATTTGGTGGCCCATACCTAGTTCACCAGCATCTTTAGTATCATCATTAAAATCTTCTTTGGCCAAAAGCCTGTTTTCATAACCAACCAATCGATAATATTGGACTACTTCGGGATTAAATTCAATTTGAAATTTCACATCTTTGGCCAAAGTGTACATCGTACCACCAAACTCACTGACAAGCACTTTCCTTGCTTCTTGGATATCATCTATATAGGCATGATTTCCATTACCTTTGTCAGCCAGAATTTGCATTTTGCTATCTTTGTAATTTCCAATACCATAACCTAAGACTGATAAAAATACACCCGTTTTCAGTTTTTCTTCGATTAATGTCTCTAGACTTTTATTATCCGAGATTCCCACATTAAAATCTCCGTCCGTAGCTAGCACTACCCTATTATTTCCATCTTTTATAAAATTCTGAACAGCTATTTCGTATGCCGTGATGATACCTTGCGCACCGGCCGTCGATCCACCTGCAGAAAGTCTTTCGAGACCTTCGAGAATTTTTTGTTTTTCGGATGCAGGTGTGGAAGCGAGGGCGACACCAGCACTACCTGCATAAGTCACGATGGCTACTCGATCTTGTGGTCTCAATTGGTCCAATAATAATTTGAATGACGAGATGACCAAAGGAAGTTTGTTTGGAGACCTCATACTCCCTGACACATCAATCAGAAAAACGATGTTTGAATTTGGCAAATCGTTAAAATCTATCTTTTTGCTTTGAAGTCCAAGATGAAGCAGCTGCATATTCTCATTCCAAGGACAGTCTGTGAGTGTCGTACTAACAGCCACGATATCATCATTTTTTGGAGATGGATATTGATATTCAAAATAATTGATCATTTCTTCTATTCTGACAGCATCTACAGGCGGCTTCAAACCACTATTGATAAATCGTCTGACATTGGCATAGGCAGCTTTGTCCACATCAAGTGAAAAAGTAGAAAATGCCTCGTCAAGCGGACTCACGAACCGATTTTCCACAATAGCATCATATGACTCCGTATTTACGATAGGCTCGGGTGTTGGATCTACATTTCCAACCGCAGGTGAATTTTTATTATCTTGCTTTTTATTCGGTTTCCCTTTTTGTAGTTCAGACTGTGGGATAAGGTTGCCTGTGACTCTCACACCATCCAAAAAATACACGGTTTCATTAGATCTCGATCCTCTGATAGAAATATCAGTACCTTCTCTGCTAGAAATACCTGCTGCACTTGCTGCAATGTCATTGATACTTTTTGTAGGAAGATTTCTTATTTTTTCAGCGGTGACTGTGGTGCCATGTGAGCTAATATCAAATTCTATCAAAGGTACTTTGTACGCTTTTATTTCAATTCCAGACATTAATATTGCTTCAGAAGATAAAGAAAAATTCACTACATTATTTCTTCCTGCTTTGACTATCACGCCCTCCTGCTTCTGAGTGGCAAATCCAACATAACTGACTTCTATATTGTAAGTACCGGGTTGGACATCCCTAATAAAATAATTTCCATCAAGGTCAGTCACTGTACCTGTGATCAAGATACTACCTCGATATACAGCAACTGTTGCAAAAAGAATAGGCTCTTGGTTGTTGGCGGCATCGGTTACCTTTCCAGAAATGGAAGTTGATGTATTTTCTAAATTGACACCTGAGATCCAAAGTAAGGATACCAATAAAATGAGTTTGTTTACTACAGTGATCATAATTCAAAAATTTAAATGGTAAAAAAATATGATCCAAAAATATAGGGTAATTATTTATCAGGATGTCGCCATGGACAACATTGTCTTTTTCGGTGGTGTAATAATTGAAATTAAGTCACTTTGGCGACTTAGAAAGGAGTAATTAATGATTTGTGATGTGTAAAAGACCTTTATCAAAGGCAAAATTTGATAATTCAAAAGTGAATACATTCCAAAAACCTAAATTTTCTGATAATTAATAATTTTCTACCTTCTACATCAAAGACTTTTCATAATAGACTCACAATGTAGGCTAAGATATTCTTGTGGTAAAGACTACATACTATTTATTTAAAATCCATTGATTATTTTGATTACATATCTTACCATTGAACTTAAGAGAATCAATAATATGACGGTCTCCACAACAGCCTCCACCTAGAAATATGGTACTGATGTCTATGGTGTCCAAGTCATTTAAATCAAAACTTATAAAATATCTTTTTACATTTTGATTATCAAGTCGTAGCGCAAAGACACTATCGGATTGTAATCGTTCTATCGAAAAATCCCTTCTGAAGTTAAGCCCATTTCTAACTTCAATACTAAAAACATCAATACTGTCAAAAGAATATCGTTTATTGTCTCCAAACAAAAGATTTAAATTCGTATTGTCATCCACTATTGTAAAAAACTGGCGATTAGGGTCATCGCAATCACAAACCTTTGTGTTTTCGCAGGATGTCAAGGTGATAACAGAAAATACTGTTATGAAAAAAATAACTTGTTTATAATGATTCATTTGTATGATTTTAATTGATGGTATTACAAATTTTATATTGGTTAACCCAAAATCCACATTAGAAATGAACTCCATGTAAATCTGACTTCATATTTTCATTTGAATAAAGTCTTATGCAGAATTTGGTTTAAGATATGTAACCGTCACTAAATTCAACATAGAGCCAAATAAATCTAGAAAAACTTGTCTTACATTTACACAAAACAAATTCCCTTTAACAATCGTTATTGCTATTGTATCATTTCATTAAGTAATTCTACAAGACATATGAGATATTTAGATCCAAAAAATGATTTGGTTTTTAAGAAAGTATTTGGTGGCCATGCCAATATTCTACTTAGTTTTCTTAATGCCATGCTACCATTAGAAGATGGTCAAATAGTACAAAGCATCGAATATCTATCTCCTGAACTCGTACCCGATATCCCACTCTTCAAAAACTCAATCGTCGATGTACGTTGCAAAGATAATCATGGACGACAATTCATCGTAGAGATGCAGATGTTGTGGACAGATAGTTTCAAGAGTCGAGTATTGTTTAATGCATCGAAGGCATACATAAGGCAGCTAGATAGAGGTATAGAATATCAAGGATTAAAACCTGTTTATGCCTTAAGCTTGATCAATGAAATATTTGACAAGGACTCTCCATCGTATTACCATCACTATAGATTAGTCCATACCGAAGATCAGACTAAAACTATTGAAGGGCTGGAATTGATATTCATAGAAATACCGAAATTCAAACTTAAAAATACAACTGACTTGAAACTCTTTGTATTATGGATGCGTTATATGTCTGAGATAGAAAATGGCCAAGAAATGATAGATCAACAATTACTTGAGGAATTGAATTCAGTCCCCGAAATAGCCCAAGCACTCGAGCTAACTAAAGAGAGCGCCTATACCAAAGCAGAGCTTGAAGCTTATGACAAATATTGGGATAGTATCCGATCTGAAAAAACGCTTATCGTAGATGCTGAAGCTAAAGGAATACAGCAAGGAAGGCAAGAAGGCGAACAGATTGGAATCCAAAAGGGCGAACATAAAAAACAAACTGAAATTGTTCTAAATTGTTTTGATAACAATATCTCCATTCCACTCATAGCAAACATCACTCAATTGACAGAAGATGAAGTGATCAGTATCTTAAAAGAAAATGGTAAAATAGCATAATTAGTGATAAACATAGTTATTATGGGTCTGAGATAGAAAATGGCTTAAATGATAAATGAAAAGATATCAACTAATTTATATTCAATCCTCGAAATCGCTTAGTCCTTAGTGCTAACCAAAGAGAGTAGGAAAACCAATGAAAGGTATTAGATATTCGGAGGCTGACCTGAAATAGATGAATGACGAGATTTGAGCGAAGATATTATACTTTAATTAATTCGCTAAAAATGTATATCTTTGCTTGATAAATATCTGAATAATTGAAGACACAGATTTTAAGCAACGAAATAGAATTGCTAGCTGAAAAAGCATTGAAACTGACCGCTACTAATACCATAATAATTGCTGATCTACACCTAGGGAAAATTGAACATTTCAGGTTATCTGGCATCAATCTTCCTGCTGCAGCTGCTAGCCACACTGAAGAAAGGCTATCGACATTAATACAAAAACACGAACCATCTCGGATTATATTTCTAGGTGATTTGTTCCATTCATTAAAAAATCAATCCTATGAATCCTTCCAAACTTTAATTAAAACCTTCGATAATATCACATTTGATCTTGTCATCGGAAATCATGACATAATGACCAAAGAAAATTATTCCGATCTAGGCCTAAATGTAACTGAAGAAGTTTATATCAATGGATTATGGCTGACACACGAACCTCAGGATGAAATCAAAGAAGGCTACTATAATATCGCAGGACACATTCATCCTGGGATTAAACTCAAAGGAAAAGGTAGACAGAAACTGACCTTACCTTGTTTCTATTTTGGAGCACATAGTGGTTTATTACCTGCATTCGGATATT
>JBBRJL010000008.1:0-15962 GCA_038219375.1 Chitinophagales bacterium
CAGATCACCAATAACTCCTCCACCGAGATTTATAACTATGGAATGTCTATCTGCACCATTTTGCATTAATTTTGTCCATACAAATTGACACGTGGCTAATGTTTTATTTTGTTCTCCTGAAGGAATTTTTATAACTTGACAGTCGATGTTTACGTGTTCTAACAAGATGTGGAGACAGAGTTTTTCAGTATTTTCATCCACTAGAATAAAACAAGTGGATGGATTCATTTTCCCTATTGTAACTTCAAAAGCCTGCCAATCATTAAAATGTATTTGATAATTTTTACAATCTATGAATTTCATATTTATCGAATTCCTATTGGTATTTATAAAACAAAACAATATACCTAATATCCTAGGTACTTAAAAAACAATCGGCATTTCAAAAAAATAAGATAAGTTAGAATGATTAAAATCTGAATTTAAAGACAGGCATAGCATTATTCAGCCGTTCTCTATCAGAGATCATAAACGTAGGTTTGACATTTTTGTTTACATATTTACTACCTAAAGAAATGTAATTTATTCCTCCCGCCATGAAAATAATCAATATGTCAAATATCTGCATGATAAAGTATTTTAATTCTATTTTATCCTATTATAAACTGAATATTCTCGGTTTATGATATATTAAAGACGCAAAATAAAGCAAAAGTTTCATTAATCTTCCAATTATCTTAAATTTAACACAATATATTAAGTAAATATTTAAAGTATTTAGCTGAAATAATTGAATTTATTTATTTATTATTTTGAGAATCAATAGTTTAAAAGTTTTTGATTAGTGCTCTGTACAGGTAGTTAGTTAAATTATAATGGTAGTTATTTTTTCAAAGATCAAGGAAAAAAACAGGAAGAGCGTTAAAAAATCGTCGCAAACGATTTTAGCTCTGAACTGTGGACCCCGTGTCACAGCTTAGACAACGCTACGGCGAGTAATTTTAACGAAGAGATTTGGAAAAAGAACCACATTTCATTATGTTTTTTATCTTGGCCGAGCCTTAATGCAAGCTGTAATTTTTTGTTTGCTTCTAGAAATTACACCACAAAGACAGATTTTAACGAATAAGTTAGTGGCTTAGCATTAAAAAGGACTTTAGTTCGCAACCAGGTATTTTGGAATAATAGTGATTGTCTGTATCGTTGTAGTGCCTTGTCAGATGTCCATTTGCTATGGGTGTAATAAACATTAAGATGATCATGATCTTGCATTAATTCCAAATATTGACAACCATCAAATGACCTAATATCTTCTTTTGTTTCTTCGAATACCTGCAAAAAGGTATCAATATGCTGCTCCTCAAAACTAAGCCTTACTATACGGGTGATCATTTAGAAAAAATTTATCTGAACCATTTCATTTTTGAATAAATTGAGCATCGAGCTTGCCTTATCCATATTCATAGCGATCTCTAGATAACCTGACGAGTTAAAAAATGCTAATGGATCACTTATAGAGACATCGCCATAGTCCTTACTAAGAAAGGTGATGGGGTCATTTTGTTTATAATATAGGGCAAAACTACGTCCATTGCGTACTTTCTCGAAGTGGTCCTTCTTGAGATTGACTATAACATTTTCAAAATGATCTATATGAATGATGGTGGCCCGTATTTGATTTGACGTGATGACAGGCTGGATAACCAATTTTTTATTAAAATTTGCTATTTTAGGTCCAATCTCTTCAGCAGGCAAGCCGTGGCCGAGATAGGCAGCTGCATGAGCAAAGATGGAATTGACTGTAGTGTTTTCAGGATTTGGAGGCGTGATATGGTATATTTTTTCAACATCTATATCGTCAAAAATCAAAGAAAACACCCCATTATTAGGCCCGATGAAAAAATGACCATTTTTTGAAAAACAAATGTATTCACTTTTTCTTTTATAATTACAGTTTACAGCAATGATATGTATGGATCCCTGAGGAAAAGATCTCATGGCATTAGACACATAGAATGCTGCCTGTACGATGTCGTATCTGTCAGTATCGTGGCTGATGTCAATGATAGAAAAATCATCTTTACTTGTCAGAATTGATGCTTTCAGCTCAGCTACATAATAATCTTTTGTACCGTAATCGGTGGTCAAAGAAACAATTTGCATTAAAAAGACGTTATTTTTTTAAAATTTATGGTACATCACTATCAGAATTTCAAATAAAGTCCAATATTTGTGTGCAAAGGAATAAAGAATTATTTATATATTATAATTTTATGCAATATATAATTTAATAATGAGCGATTTTAATTTTTTATATCTGTGTCATTTAGTAGGGGGCCAATAAATAGTCCTTACGTTTTAAGAGATGCGCAAGAATAATAAAATAATCTTGAGCAATTGAATTTGTCTTTTTTTTATAGTAAATAGTTTTAAACATTAAAAACCAAAATTTAAAGATTGAGCGAAATAATTTTAACCATCGAGGGCATTGACCCACTAGATTTATACGGTGAAAACAACACAAAGTTAAATTTATTAAAAAAGGCATATCCAGATATCCAGATCACTTCACGTGGCAATCAGGTAAAACTGAAAGGAGATAAAAAAGGTACTGACGAAGTCAAAACTAAGCTAGAAATCATGATCAGAATGATTCAGGAAAAACACGACTTCAGTACCCAAGTCGTTGAAGATCTCCTAGTAAATGATCATGCTGCTGATAATAAAATAAGTCAGCATTCTGCCGGTGGCGTTATCGTTTATGGTAAGAATGGGCAACCTATCAAAGCTAAAACCAAAAACCAAAAACTCCTAGTCGAGTGTAGCGAAGCCAATGATATCGTATTTGCCATCGGACCTGCAGGTACAGGTAAAACTTACACTGCAATGGCACTAGCCATCAGAGCATTGAAATCAAAACTAGTCAAAAAAATCATCCTGACACGTCCCGCTGTCGAAGCTGGGGAACACCTTGGATTTTTGCCTGGTGATATGAAGGAAAAGGTAGATCCTTACTTGAGACCACTTTATGATGCACTCGATGACATGCTGCCAGCAGAAAAACTAAATTTCCTGATTACCAATAGAATCATCGAAGTAGCGCCACTAGCTTTTATGAGAGGACGTACCTTGGACCACGCTTTTATCATTCTCGACGAAGCCCAAAACTGTACGACTACGCAGATCAAGATGTTTCTTACCAGAATAGGACCTTCTGCAAAAGCGATCATCACAGGAGACTTATCTCAAATAGATCTACCAGGACATCAAAAATCAGGATTAAGAAAGGCGTTAAATATTCTCGCCCATATTGATGGCATTGGTCAGTTGTTCTTAACATCCGAAGATGTTGTGAGACATAGACTTGTCAAAGAAATCATCAAGTCCTATGACGATGCTGATGAACAAGATCAAGCAGAAAGGCTCAAAGAAAGGGAAGCAAAAGATGCAGCTAGAGAAGCGTATAAAGAATCAAAACAGGATCAAGAATGACATCAAAAATTAAATACCAAGGTGACTTACGTACAGAATGTACACATGTAAAGTCAGGACAGTCCTTTATTACGGATGCGCCAATAGATAACAATGGAAAAGGAGAAGCTTTTTCGCCCACTGACCTTACAGCTACATCACTTGGCACTTGTATGATCACTGTAATGGGTATTTCTGCGCGCAATCATGGCATAAATATAGATGGTGCCGAAGTCGAAATCACCAAACATATGGCCACTGACCCAAGACGTATCTCACGAATAGATGTCAAAATCGTAATGCCTCAGATTTCTTACTCCGAAAAGGATAAAAAAATACTCGAAACAGCGGGCAGAACTTGTCCTGTTGCCTACAGTCTTCACCCCGATATAGAGCAGGTCTTGGATTTTGTCTGGCCAGAATAAGGTATGAGTAGTATTAATATTTCCAACCAAAGAGATACTATCAAAGGAGAAATAACCTTGAGTGGATCGAAAAGCATATCCAATCGGGCATTACTCATTAAAGCTTTGTGTGCAGACCATTTCAATATCTATAATAACTCCGATAGCGACGATACGGTGACCATGGAAAATCTCTTGATCAGCACATCAGATATTCTTGACGCACATCATGCAGGTACGACATTTAGGTTCCTGACTGCCTACTTTGCTACAAAACAAGGTACACAAGTACTTACGGGATCAGAAAGAATGCAACAGAGACCTGTAAAAGCCCTAGTTGATGCCCTTAATTATCTCGGTGCTGATATTACTTATATTAATAATGAAGGTTATCCACCGTTAAAGATAAATGCGCCAAAATCTGAGTGGAAAAATGACATCACTCTGCCCGCCAATATCAGTTCGCAGTATATCACAGCATTATTGTTGATCGCCCCCACCTTGCCTAATGGCCTAACTATTAGGCTGGAAGGAGAGATTGTTTCAAAACCATATATCGAAATGACCATCGGCATGATGGCTTATTTTGGTGTCAAAGTCACAGTTGACTGGGAAAACCAAATCATATCAGTAGCTCATCAGCCTTACCAAGCCAAAGACTATTTTGTAGAAGCAGACTGGTCGGCAGCATCTTATTATTATATCATCGCAGGACTTAGCGACAGTGCAGATATTGTATTGCATGGATTGCACAAAGAGAGTCTGCAAGGCGATGCAACAATTGCTGAAATTGGACAGAAATTTGGTATTTTGACCACTTTTAAAAACAGAAGCATTCGTATTATAAAAGAAAAAGGCGCAAAAATGCCAGAATTATTTGAATACGATTTTATCAAAGAGCCTGATATTGCACAATCCGTTTCTGTATTATGTGCCGGACTTGGTGTCAATGCGCTTTTTACCGGTTTGCAAACATTGCGTATCAAAGAGACAGACAGAATAGCCGCTTTACAAAATGAACTTCAGAAAGTAGGTGTATTCCTAAATAAGATGCCAACCAAATTTTCTAAAAAAACAGGAGTCGAATACTACATGCAAGAAGGGAAAATCGGCCTAAACCCTGATGAATTACCCGTTTTTGACACTTACAATGATCATAGAATGGCTATGGCTTTTGCTCCACTTGGCTTGCTAGGTGGAGTATCGATAAATGACCCAAATGTCGTTTCAAAATCATATCCCAACTATTGGAAAGACTTGGTTAGCATAGGTTTTGAGATAGAATAAACCCAATAGTTGGTTAAATTTGACTTTAATTGGGTGAATTGGTACATTAACGTATCTTTGTCGTGTTTATAAAGGAATAGAGATGTACTATATTATATTGGCTTTTATTACTTCATTTGCGCTGACATATCTTGCTATACCGTCGATTATACACATCGCGGTGAAAAAAAATCTGATGGATGAGCCTGGAGACAGACGATCGCACAAAGTCAGCACACCATCACTTGGTGGGATTGGTATTTTTGCTGGTACTGTTTTTTCTATTATTTTATGGACACCTTTTAATTATTTTGGCGATCTCCAGTATATACTTTGTGCCTTCATCATCATCTTTCTGATAGGTGCCAAAGATGACATCGACCCCATGTCACCATCCAAAAAATTTCTAGGAGAGCTATTTGCGGCGGGAATTCTAGTATTCAGAGCAAAAATCCAACTCACTAGTCTCTATGGTTTTTTTGGTATCTATGCGATACCTGAATTTGCCAGCATCATATTATCCATGTTTACCATCTTAGTCATTATTAATGCGTTTAATCTAATAGATGGCATCAATGGACTATCTGCAAGCCTTGGATTATTGATTACATCTGTATTGGGTATTTGGTTTTTATTGGTGGGAAGCATTGAGATATCAATTGTCGCATTTGCATTGTGTGGTGCCTTGGTAGCTTTTTTGAAATACAATATCACACCTGCTAAGATATTTAGGGGAGATACGGGAGCCTTGTTATTGGGAACGGTATGTTCGATACTTGCGATCAAATTTATTGAATTGCATAATGTGATCATTGATTCCCCATATACATTCAGTTCGGCGCCATCTGTGGCAATTGCTATTTTGATATTGCCATTATTTGACACACTCAGAGTCTTTGTATTGCGTATCATGGAAGGAAAATCACCATTCAATCCCGATAGAAAACATATTCATCACATCATGATTGACCTAGGCCTCACGCATATGCAGGCGACAGGTGTGCTGTTTTTGACCAATATTTTGTTTATTATTCTAGCAGTAATGTTACAAGATGTAGGTAATCTGATGTTGCTCGTGATCATATTAGGTCTTGCACTTGGTATGTCCTATTTTGCTTCGACGATGGTAGCTCAGAAAAAGTCAAAATCCAATCTATGATTCCCTGGTTAGCCGTATTTGTAGGTGGCGGAGTCGGTAGTGTGTTGAGATATCTACTGGCGAAACATTACAACCAAGTGGGTGATGGTTACCTGATATTTCCTTACGGTACTTTTATCGCTAATATTATCAGTTGTCTATTACTCGGTGTCTTGATACACAAACACATGAATGGACAGCTCAGTGACCACACGAAATTTCTACTTGCTACGGGTTTTTGTGGAGGATTCAGTACTTTTTCTACTTTTGGATACGAAATCTACATCTATATGCAAAAAGGTCAGCTTATGCTTGGTCTTGGATATACGGCTTTGAGTTTAGTGTTAGGAGTGCTCGCGATTGGATTGGGGATGAAGTTGGCAGCTGTGTGGTAGCACCTTTTTGAAAGGTATTTTCCCATAAGCAACTTTCAACTTCAGTTTGTGGTTTTGGCTAAAATGTCACCTTCTCCAAAAAAGTGTTAATCCCGTATTGTTAGACATTTTACTTAAAAGTCAATGTACCGAAAGTATAATAAAGTCCAAATTGTAAGCCTGCTGTTGCCATATTAAAATAATTTTTGGTCGTTTGGCTGGAAGTGACTTGACCATCCACGGTTATTATTTCATTAGTTTCAAATAAAAAACTTCCATCTATACCCCAATCAATGATTTGTGCGTAAAAATTGAGTTGGCCGCTTTTGCCCATGTTGTATTTAGCACTGACGCCATATCTAAGGCTTATATAATCATAAAACTCAAAAACACCTGTAGGAAGCGATTGAGTATTCATATTAATTCTTGTTACGGTTTCTTTTGTGGTCTCAGATTCTCTCGAAGTAGTGTTAGTATCGAAAGATTCGAAAATCGGCTTATCAAACGAAAACCCAGCATCTATACCTAGGGTCAGTCCAGATCTCTCCAGATGTGAAAAATTGTAGTTAAATACTATCGGAATCATAATATATTCTGCGTTAGTGTTTAGAAATCTTCCGAAATCCAAATTCTGTGACTTGTATTCAATACCTGATTTGATTCTGAATTTACTGCTGAGGGTATAATCCAAATTTACGGACAATCCATAGATATTGGAAACTTTAAGTTCGTTGTCATTTAAGTACTTTATAGTTTCAGTTTGGACAATGTTGTGATTAAAACCAACGCCAAATTGAAAGCCTTTTTGGCTTATTGCTATAAATGGGAGTATGGATAATAAAAAGTAAAATGATAAATTCCTCACGTTTTGGTTTATTTTATTTAGTGATCAAAGTATTATATTTTTATAAATCTGTGGGTATAAGTGCCTAAATTATGTTTTAACAGTAGGATATATGAACCAGAACTTAGCCCTTGCGTATCTATGAAGCTTGATGAGCCAGATAGCAACTGATTACCAGTGATATCAAAAATAATATAATTTTTAAATGTAACGTCTTCGGGTATATTTATTTGATCATAGACAATGCTAGCGATTGATATCTCAGGAAATGATTGATCTTTTGTTTTTGAAGGTAATTTTTTAAATCTGCAAACCGTGTTTTTCTCGGGTATATATGTAATGCCTGGAGATTCTTCTGGCCAAGTATCTGTTAGTTGTATTGTAGGATTGTCATTTAGATTTCCACTTATATTTATATTTTCATCCAAATCGTAACTTGATAATGTAATGAAAAAAGGATAAAAGTTTTTATCAAAGCCACCTTGAATACCAATACCTGGCATGTATAATTCAGGTAATATAAATGACTCTCCAAACCTGATTTCTAGATCACCGTTTTCCCAAAACCAATGCTGAAATGAAAAGTGATTTCTATTAAATTTTGGTTCGTTCGCATCTTCTTGATACACCACCTTTTTAAACTCAAAAATAAATACTTTTTTACCATCTATTTCCGTGTATTTATACCTGAAATCTGAATCTAAATTTGGTACGGGCTTTTTTTCAACATGAAGCATAAATTCTTTGCTAAACAAGTACATCGGATACTCTAAGCATCCTTCAATGTACCCAATGGACTCGTTCTCAAAAATAAATGAATGTAAGATGGTATCGAAATAAGGAAAGCCGAAGCCAAATTCAAACTCTTGTTCAAAAACAAAGTAAACCGGAGTTTCCATGGCATTTTCTAATCCTAAAGATGTATAATCCGTCAAAGTATCGTAAGGTATTTCTACAATTTCTACTTTATAGGATTGACTAGAGATGTGCATAGATGCGAATAGAAAACTGAAAGTTAAAATTAAATATTTCATATTATTTATTATTTATATTATTAAGACAAGTCGAAAATAACTTTGCCTTGTCTTTGTTCTTAAAACCTTTTTTAGTTACAATAATTAGGTACGAGTTACATCAAGGCATTAGCAGATCGTTCCGAAACAGACATGCTAAAGCGCTATCGGTCATTTTGTCTTTATCTTGCACCTATTGATAATATGCACCATAATATCGCATCAATATTTCAGGTAAAAAAGACCTGAAAAGCATTTTTACTTGAGATGATATACTGCCCCGATACAGCATACACCCCTGATGGTATTATTGGTTTGGTGAAGTTATAATTTTCTGAGTGCAAGGAGCAAGTCTCCCGACATTGACTTCTTTAATGTTCATTTTTTATTTATGGTTTTTGTTCTAATAAAAAGTTTAAAAAGATTAATTAAAATGGTTGTAATCATGTCAACAGATTATTCTGTCTTCTATCTTGCCGTTGAAGATCTAGTGAAAGATCCTAAGAGTAATTTTACACTTTTGAAAAATTACCACTAAGATTTAGCCATCTTTATTGAAATCAACCAATAAAGATGATTTGTAATACTATAATACCAAATAGACGATAAAATCTCTCTATCTGACCGTACCAAAAAATAATCATCAAGTAAAATGTTCAAAACAAAATCTTACTTTAGACTCCAAACTTATATTTCAACGGGCGCAATAAATTATTCAAAACATCGCTTTTTCTACTATAGTACTCGGATACAACAGTATCAAAAATGAAATCAAATATAATGGTAATATTTCACATAAAAAGATCTTTTTTCATAAAAAAATACATTGTAATTTATTATATATATAAATATATTGTAATAAACAAGTTATTCAACATTTTATAAAATAAAAATATGAAAATCTATCCAAATTGGGTAGGTACTATTGGTATAAATTCATCCTACACCTTTATAGTCTTCCACCTACCTTGTTTAAAAATGTAATAAGCTACGACAGCTATGAATGTCTCCGCAATAGGTACTGCCCAAAAAGCGCCTGATAGTCCGAAATCTGTGTGTAGTGTCAGAAAATATGCCAGCGGAATCTGAAAAAGCCAGAAACCGACAAAGTTGATAATCGTTGGTGTCTTGGTATCTCCTGCGCCATTCATCGCTTGCATCATCACCATGCCTATCCCATAAAATATAAAACCAGAACCTATGATCTGTAAAGCTTGCACGCCTACACGTATTACCTCAGCATCATCGGTAAAAAACGATACAATAGGTTGAGATAAAAATATAAAAATAGCCATAACCACTGACATAAAAATAGCATTATACTTGGTTGCCAACATCACACTTTTTTCTGCCCTTTCTACTTGATTAGCTCCTAGATTTTGGCCTATGAGTGTTGCTGCTGCATTGCTGAGTCCCCATGCAGGAAGAATGAAAAATACAACATTTCTGATGGCAATCTGATATCCTGCCGATGCCGCTGTACCACCTATTTCCGCTACTAATTTGGTCAATACTATCCAACTTCCAGAAGCAATCACAAACTGAAAGGTGGCAGGCCATGCAAGTAGCAACATTGACTTGATGATCTTCCAATCAGGTGTGAAGTCTGACATTCGTATCTTGATCATACCGCTGCCTTTGACCATGTGATATACTTGATACGTAACGCCTGATCCCCTCCCGATACAAGTAGCAATAGCGGCACCTTCTAGTCCCCAACCTTGCCAACTACCGATACCATAAATAAATATAGGGTCCAATACAATATTAATAATACTTGCTATCCAAAGGCTTTTCATTGCTAAAGCTGCATTGCCCGCTCCACGAAAGATACCATTGATCAAAAATAAATAAACTATCACGGCACTACTGCCAAACATGATTCTTGTGAATGACTTTCCTTCTGCGATGACCTCAGCAGAAGCACCCATAAAGCGTAATAATTCATCCGCATAAGTTACTCCGATGATACTCAGAATTACAGAAAAAACACCAGAAATCATTAATGCTTGTGCGGCAGATGTCGACGCATCTTCGGTATCTTTTTCGCCTACCCTACGTGCTATGATGGCAGTAGCCGCTGTACTAAGTCCGATAGCTAATGAATATATAATAGTAATCATGGACTCGGTGTACCCCACGACAGCAATGGCATTTTGACCCAGTTTGCCCACAAAAAACATATCTACCAATGCAAATACACTCTCCAAACTCAACTCGAGTATCATAGGAATAGCCAGAAGAAAAATCGCCGTTCGGATATTTCCCTGGGTATAATCGTGCTCATCACCACGAAGTGCCTCTTTGATGAGATTAATATATCTACTGGTCTTGGATATTGCCAAAATCGTTATAAATTTTTAAATTACTCTTGATAAATCGTTTTCATCCTATTATCCACTTAAATCAAAAACTTCCCATCTCTGTATATCAATATATCATCCACGATGATCTCGCCCCCGTCTTTCATATCAGTGATCATATCCCAATGTATCGGCGACTGATTTTTGCCTCCCGTCTGTTTGTAGGACTGACCGATCGCCATGTGTACTGAGCCACCTATCTTTTCGTCAAATAATATGTTTTTGGTCGTTCGTTGTATGTTGTAATTGGTACCTATGGCTACCTCACCAAAATACCTAGCCCCTTCTATCTCAAATATATCGTCTAGAAATTTTTTGCCTTTTTCTGCATCCCACGAGACTACTTGACCTTGCTCGACATGTAGCGTGACACCTTCTACCTCATGCCCCATATAGACTATAGGAAAATTGAAATAAATATGACCATTGACACTGTCTTCTATGGGACCCGTGAATACTTCGCCACTCGGCATATTGGACCGACCATCAGAGTTGATCCATATACGATCCTTCACACTAAAACTAATATCTGATTTTTTGTTTTTGTATCTGACGACATCAGCAATATTGAGATAATCTACGATGTGTTGTTGACTTTCACGTACCTTGAGCCATTCTGACTCAGGATCGGCTGCATATAAATGGCAAGCATTATAAACGAATGTCTCGTATTCTTCGAGGCTCATGCCTGCTTCTTGTGCAGCTGCGATGGTCGGATATTGACATAGACAACGTTTCAATCTTCGGTCTGCGGTCCTGTCGAAGTAGATCTGATTGATCTCATTCATGGCTTTCTGGCGGCGAGAAGATTTAGTGGCATCATTTTGTTGGTCTTCGCGTACATTAAACGGCGCCCTGATCAAGAGGTACGCATCAAAGGTCTCCATGATGGTCTTTGAAGTCGGAGATACATAGTCCAACTGATGATCCTGAGCTTCGTGGATAAAAATCCTATTTTGCTCTCTGAAGGTCATCTGATATTCTACTTGTACCCCTATTCTTATGGCTGCACGATATACTTCACGGAGCAATGGCTCAGCTAAAGTCGTGGTCTGAATGAATAATTTTTCACCAGCTTTGAGCTCCATACAATAATTGACAAGCAAGTGCGCATATTTCTCCAACATATGGTTAAAAGTATCTTTATAAATTAGGTGATACAAAAATTAAATGGACAGCTTAATAAAATATCCATTCTTTTGGGTTTCAAAAACCCTTTCGTTTTAAGTCAAGGAATTAAGATGAATAAATTTATAAGCATTACCAAGATTTGACTTGAAAAGGATATCTCACTGTATACTCATTGGATATCATTTCTTTGAGTGTATCTCTTAGTATGTCAATATTTTCTTTTTGAGTGGCTGAGATAAGTACATTGGGAAAATTGTATTGATGACTGAATTTTTCCTTGATGTCAGCCATGATTTCGACTTTGACATTTTCTTCAAGATAATCATCAAAATATCTTTCTCTATACAAATCTACTTTATTGAATACCATAAGCGTAGTGCGATCTGCTGCACCCAAATCATTGAGTGTATTCTGTACCGTCAAGATGTGTTCCTCATGCTGTGGGTGAGATATATCCACGACGTGCACTAAGATATCACTTTCACGGACTTCATCTAAGGTTGATTTGAAACTTTCGACCAAATGATGTGGCAATTTGCGAATAAAACCTACTGTATCTGAAAGCAAAAATGGCATGGTGTCCCAAACCACTTTACGTACCGTCGTATCTAGTGTCGCAAACAATTTATTTTCTGCAAATACCTCCGACTTGCTCAGTACATTCATGAGTGTCGATTTGCCTACATTGGTATACCCTACTAAAGACACACGTATGAGCTCGCCCCTATTTTTGCGTTGGGTTTGTGCTTGCTGATCTATTTTTTCGAGTCTTTTTTTGAGCATCGAGATTTTATCTCTCACGATCCTTCTATCTGTTTCTATCTCTTGTTCTCCCGGTCCACGCATACCGATACCACCACGTTGTCGCTCTAAGTGTGTCCACAATCCACGCAATCTTGGCAAAAGATACTGCATCTGTGCCAGTTCTACTTGTGTTTTTGCTTGGGCTGTTTGTGCCCTTTCGGCAAATATATCCAAGATGAGCGTACTTCTATCTACAATTTTCACTTTGAGGTATTCCTCGAGAAAACCAGTTTGTTTTCCCGTAAGGTCATCATCAAAAACAGCTAAGGTAATGTCTTCATTTCGTTCGATATATTCCTTTATTTCGTCCAACTTGCCCGAACCTACAAAGGTCTTAACATTCGGATGCGGCATCCTTTGTGTGAATACTTTTTTTGTGATTGCCCCGGCTGTCGTAACCAAAAAATCAAGCTCATCTAGATGCTCCAATACTTGACTTTCATGTTGATCTTGTACAATCACACCTACAAGGATACAGTATTCCTGATCTTTAAGAATGCCTTTTTTATTTTCTTTCCCTACTTTCCACGCGTCGCTCATATGTATATTTTATTTTTTACGAATAATGTCTTCTTTGTATAGGCACCTTATAAATATGCTAGACTTACAAAAGATAATTTAGTACAAGGTATACTTAAAAAGTGCTACCTACCAAAACGACATTGCATTTATTATGCAAAAGTAAATATTTTTTGGAGCATAAGCTTAATTATTAATGATGTCGTTTCATTTTATTGACATTAATTGCTATATTATTGTTAATTTGATTAGTCTTTGGACGCAATTAAGTTTATTTGTAGATTTTAAAATACTTACACTTCTTTTATCTATTTTCTAGGCATTAGGTAACCTATTTTATACATTTGTTGTTTATTGAGCTAAATTTTGAATCAAGTGATAGAAACAGATATTTTAGTAATCGGTGCTGGTGTAGCAGGATTTTCATTTGCCATCAGAATGGCAGAAGCGAGACCAGATTTAAAGATTACGGTATTGACCAAGACCAATGAAAAAGAGTCCAATACGAGCTATGCACAAGGTGGTGTAGCTGCTGTTTGGGATAATGATATCGATAATTATGCAAAGCATGTCGCCGATACGCTTGATGCTGGCGATGGTATTTGTGATGAAAAAATAGTGGAAATTGTGGTAAAAGAAGGTCCCGAACGTGTCAAGGACATCATAGAATGGGGCGCAAGATTTGATAAAAACAAAGCAGGTAATTATGACCTCGGACGAGAAGGTGGTCACTCTGAAAACCGTATACTCCACTACAAAGATATCACAGGGTGGGAAATCCAACGAACGCTTAATGATAAGGCAAGGACCTATCCAAATATCATTTTACATGAGCATTATTTTGCTATTGACATCATCACACAGCACCATAAGGGTAGAAATATCACAAGACTCACGCCAGATATTGAATGTTACGGCGCTTATGTTTTTAATAAAGTAAGTAAAGAAATAGAAACTTTCCTAGCAAAAGTGACTGTTCTAGCTACTGGAGGCGCAGGTCAAGTGTATAAAAGCACGACCAATCCTGTCATCGCTTCCGGAGACGGTATAGCGATGGTGTACAGGGCCAAAGGTCGAGTGGCTAATATGGAATTTATTCAGTTTCACCCTACATCACTGTACAATCCAGCTGGAGAAAATCCTTCTTTTCTGGTATCTGAAGCAGTACGTGGTTTTGGAGCAGTACTTAGGACTACAGATGGTAAAGAGTTTATGCACAAGTATGACGAAAGGCTTTCCTTGGCACCAAGAGATATAGTAGCAAGAGCGATTGACAATGAGATGAAACTTCGTGGAGATGAATACGAATATCTCGATTGTACCCACTTGTATCAAGAAGCATTTTATAATCATTTCCCCAATATTACGGATAAATGTAAAAGCATCGGAATAGATCCCGCCAAAGATTTTATACCAGTCGTGCCAGCGTGTCACTATCTATGTGGTGGCATCCTAATAGACGAAATGGGTAAAACATCTGTTTCAAGACTATATGCAGCCGGTGAATGTACTAATTCTGGGCTTCACGGTGCAAATCGTCTAGCGTCCAACTCACTTCTAGAAGGTCTAGTATTTGCAGATAGGATTCATCAGGATATATTGGTAAAAATTGACAATCTAGAAATAGAGAAAAATATCCCTGAATGGAATGCAGAAGGCACCACCGAACCAAAAGAAATGGTCTTGATCACCCAAAGTCTTAAAGAACTCAAGGAAATCATGAGTAATTATGTAGGTATCGTACGTGCAGATGTACGTCTCAAGAGAGCTATGGATAGGTTGCGTTTGCTATATGTCGAGACAGAAGTACTCTATACTACGACTATCATCTCACCTCAACTCTGCGAACTCCGCAATCTGATCACAAATGCTTATCTGATCACAAAAGCAGCAGAAATGCGCAAGGAAAGCCGTGGATTGCATTATAATACCGATCATCCTGAACAATTCGATTATACAGAAACCACTTATATGTAACGAAAATGTCAAATCAAAATATATACTTCTTGTTTTACATTATTTTTAAAGCTAGAAGTTTTCATTAACCTTTGTTTAGAGATATTGCTAGACATCTATTTTGGGCACATTATTCAGAAGAAGGTATCAAATGTATGTTTAGTATAGATTCCTTTCCCTCAGGTCGTCATTTAGTTAAGTTTGAGCGAAATTACTTGAGTAAGGATGACGAAATATCAAAAGAATACATAATTTTACCCATTATTAAAAATTCAAACCAACATAATATGGATTTTCAAACACCGTGGATCAAATATGGCGTAATATACGGAATCGTAAGTATTTGCCTTTTCCTTTTTAATGCTTATGTAAGTCCTTTGGGAATTTGGATTCAATTCTTTTTAGGTTTCGTCATCATGATTGTCTTTATGGTATTGTCTGCTAAAGAAGAAAAGGTAAGCAAAGATGGTTTCCTCACTTATGGAGAAGCACTAAAAAATACTTTTCTTACTGGATTTTCAGGATTGGTGATATCGGGATTAACAACTATAGTCATAATTAATCTTATTGATCCAGGAATACTGGAAGTACTTCAAGCCCAAGCTATAGAATCTGCTGAATCCATAATTTCATTATTTGGTGTATCTGATGATGTTATGAACGAAGCAATGGAAAAGGCTGAAGAAGATAGCGAAGGTCAGTTTACGCCTTTAGCACAGCTTTTAAATATCCTCAAAGT